>VHDG01000127.1 GCA_016871475.1 Verrucomicrobiota bacterium | reverse complement strand
GATTACATCTTCACACACAGCAGCGAGACCCATCTGCTGACTCCGACCGCACCGCAAATGTTCGATGGCCAGGGGAACGGTGTTTTCTCGACCGTGATCCTCGATTGGGTCGAGTGGGAAGGCCCGCTGATATCGGATGCGGAAAGAGCGCTGCGCAAGGATGTGGTGCCGCCCGATGACGCGACATTCGAGGGGGTGGTGGAGCATTTGCGGCGCTTTGCCGAACGGGCCTGGCGTCGTCCTGTAAAAACGGAGGAGCTGGAGCAGTATTTGAAATCGTATCGCGAGGAGCGGGAAGCGGGCGAGAAGCTGGCGGATGCCTACCGCGTGGCGTTGCAGGGCGTGCTGACCTCGCGGCATTTTATCTACCTCGTCCAGGGCGACACGGTGGCTCGGGAGCGTCTCACGGATTCGGAGCTCGCCTCGCGGCTTTCGTATTTCCTCTGGAGCTCGATGCCGGACGATGCGCTTTTCACCGCGGCGAAAGAGGGCACGCTCAGGGGCGAAGGTTTGACAAAGCAAGTCGATCGCATGCTCGCGAGCGGCAAAGCGAGCCGCTTCATCGACGACTTCGCGCGGCAGTGGCTGCAATTGCACCGCGTCGGCATGTTCCCGCCGGACAAGAAACTCTATCCCACCTACGACGCGTGGCTGGAGGACAGCATGCGCACCGAGCCAGTGGAGTTCTTCCGCGAGATGTTTGCCGGGAACCTGCCCATCGACGGCTTCATCCACTCCGACTGGACCGTCGCCAATGCGCGCCTGTGTGAGTTCTACGGACTGCCGGAGTCCAAAACGGGCGGCTTCGAGCGAGTCTCGCTCAAGCCCGAGGATCGTCGGGGCGGCCTGCTCACGATGGGCGCGGTGCTCGGACTCACCTCCGACGGCACACGCCATCGCCCCGTACATCGCGGCGTGTGGCTCAGCGAAGTGATCTTCGGCAAAACACCGCCACCGCCGCCCGCGAACGTGCCCGCCATCGAACCCAATCCGCCCAAGGATCCCAAGGCCACCCTGCGCGACAAACTCGCCGCGCACGCCCAGGACGTGAACTGCGCCGCCTGCCATGCGAAGATCGATCCGCTCGGCCTCGCTTGGGATAACTACGACGCCATCGGCCAATGGCGCACCCGGGAGAAGGTCCCGACGGGAGTCGGGGAGGACCCACTGGTCAACCCCGCTGGCGTGATGCCCGAAGGACGTGCGTTCAAGGATGCCAGCGAGTTCAAGCGCCTGCTCCTTGAAGACCGGGATAAAGTCGCCCTGGCCTTTATCGAGCACCTCGCCATCTACGGCTTGCGCCGGGTGCTTTCATTCGATGATGATGACGACCTAAAAGCCATCCAAGCCGAAGCGAAGAAGAGTGAATACCGCATCAAAGATATTGTCCGTGCCGTGGCTGAATCCGAACTCATGCGTAGAAGGTGATTATGATTGTTCTTGGTTCTTGGTTCGTTGTTTTTTGTTCTTGGTCATCTGACTGAGAGCACGTTCATCGAATTAGAGGCTTAGAACGACAAACAAAGAACCAGGAACAAAGAACAACTAACAACGAACCAAGAACCATGAACAACCCAACCTGGCTTCTCAACCGCCGTCACGCCCTTCGTGCCATGGGCAGCTTCATCGCCTTGCCCATGCTGGAATGCATGGTTCCGTTGCGCGCCGCGGAAAAGGCCATCGCATCGATTCCGAAGCGCAGCGTGTTCATCTACCTCGCGAACGGCGTGCATTCGCTGAACTACCAGATCCTCACGTCGGGCAAGGATTATCAGTTTTCGCGGTCTTTGAAGCCGCTGGAGAAGCACCGCGAAGTCATCACGCCCATCAGCGGTCTGCATCACCCGGGCAGCCTGAGTCATCACCACAACTGCATCGATGTCTTCCTCACCGGCGGCAAGCTTGGCCCGTCGGATCGCAACACCATTTCCGTGGACCAGAAGATGGCGGAGATCACCGCGCAGCACACGCGTTACCCGTCGATGGAGGTCGCGCTCACGCAGGGTTCGCTGGCGTGGACTGCCGATGGGGTTCAGTTGCCCGCGCTGCGTCGTTGCAGCGAGATTTTTGCGTCGCTGTTTGAGGAGCCGAAGGGAGGGAAGAACGCCCAGCGCCGGGCGTTGCGGCGCAAGGGCAGCGTGCTGGACGCCAACCTCGCTGAGGTGCGTCGCCTCGAACAGAGGATGGGCAAGGAGGACAAAGGCCGCATGGAGCAGTACCTGACCTCGGTGCGCGAGGCCGAGATTCGCACGCGTCGGGCCGATGCGTGGCTGGACACGCCGCTGCCCACCATCTCCGATGCGGATCGCAAACGCACCAATCGCGACATTGCTGCGACGATGGCAGGCGACTACTTCCGCACCGTGTATGACCTGATGGTGCTCGCGTTTCAGACGGATGTGACCCGCGTGGCCACCTTCAGCCTCGGTGGAGAGGGCGACGCGTTTTCAATCCCGGAGATTGGCATCACCGAATCGCGGCATCAGCTCAGCCATCACGGCGGCGATGCGGGTTACATCGAGAAACTTACTAAATACGACACGTTCGCCATCGAACAGTTCAGCTATTTCCTTACCCGGCTCACTGAAACGAAGGACCTCAATGGCAAGCCGCTGCTTGGTTCCACGATGGCGCTCTTTGGCAGCGGCATGTGTTACGGCCACAGCCACGGCAACGCGAATCTTCCGCTCGTGCTCGCTGGCGGCTCGGACCTCGGCCTGAAGCACGGCAGCCATCTGGACTTCAACAAGGAAGCCAAGGATTTCAAAGGCTACGCCCTCGGCCCCGACGGCGCGCTCACGACCGGGCATTACCAGCTTTGCAGCCGTCCCGCGAACACCGACGCCCACATGAGCAATCTGCTCCTCCTCATGGCCCAGCGCATGGGAGTGGAGAGCGACCGGTTTGCTGACAGTAACAAGGTGATCACTTTGGGATGAAGAAGTTCTTGGTTCGTGGTTCTTTGTTCTTTGTTCGTGGCTGTTGTGGGCGCGTGCGTCGTCAGGGTACATGCTACCTTATGAAAAAGTTCCTTGTTCTTCGTTCTTTGTTCTTTGTTTTTGTGTGTTCGTTCGTCGTCGCGACTCACGCAGCCAACCAGGAACCAAGAACCAAGAACCAAGAACCAGGAACTAACAACAAACCACTAACAACGAACCACGAACCACAAACCACCCCCTTCCACCCCCAAGCAAGCAAGTTTCCCTCATCAGACAAAGCGAAAACCTACAAGGGTCAACTTGCTTTTGTGGATCATGCGAACCGACGCGGCAGCATCCGGGTGTCAGGCGGAGAATTGTTTCACTCAACGCCTCCGCACCCGTTTGCGATGCTTCCTTATGGCATGGCGCGCTATCACGGTGCGCCAGCGGATCTCAGGGATATCCCACTGGGGACGATGCTCCACGGCCGATTCTACCTGCCACCCGACCCGGATTCCTCTTCGGTACCTGTGGTCTCGAAAGGGGATGTCACCCACCCTGCCGAGAATCATGCCATCCTGCTTGAGGACGAGCCCAGTTTCTGTCTTCGCGAGGGCAAAGTCTGGAAGTTGAAGGAGGTGGAGCTACTTAAAGAGAACAAACAGGGAATGCTCGTCGCCAGTCGCGAGCCGAAAGAAGGCGGAGAGGGCAGGGAAGGCGAACAGCGGATGAGCATCGATGCTGCCACCTGCATCTGGCGCGGCCGCGAAAAGCTCGGGTTCGAGGACTTGATCGCCGAAGGCCTGTGGCCTGCCGAAGGGAAGAAATCATTGGATGGTCTGGCCGTCTATCTGGGAATCACCTGGAAACCGGCCGGGACTTGGGAGCGGCGGGTCGGCAACCGGCTTCACATCTCCGATATCTGGTTGGATGAGACCGCCATGCAACGCGCCACCCAGCACCAGATCAAGGTGCATCGGGAGTTTATCCGGACCCGCTGGATGCCTGCCTTCGTCGATGCTGTCGAATACGGAAAGTTCGGGGAAGCGACGGTGACTGCGACCTTGTTCGGCGGCATGGACCCGGCCCTCTACGCTGATTTCAAGAAGGGCGTTGGTGGACAGATGGCTGTGACCGACGCGAATCTGAAACATTCGGAAGGATGGGTCAGCCATTCCCACATGGCCATCAAGGGTCCCGTGCTGGAGGTTACGAAGCAGGACAAAGAGGTCCCTCCGGGCAGCAGCGGGATACAGATTCGTATGAAGGTGGACTTGGTTGTAGAGGGCTTTCGTCCCGGCAAGATTGTTCGGATCCGTCCCATGAACTGGCCTGATGACGCGGTGCCCCGGGAGGAATACACAGGGGGCAAGAAAGAAGAACGGTTTCCGACGCCAGCAATCTTCCCCAAATACTGATGAAGTCTTTGATCTTGGTTCTTCGTTCTTGGTTTTTGTGGTCGGCGGCACGTTCGTCGCTGCGACACATGCAGCCAGCGGTGCTAGGAAGAAGTTCTTGGTTCCTAGTTCTTTGTTCTCTGCTCTTAGTTTCTTGTGGGCTGATGGTCGTCGCGACTCACGCAGCCAACCAGGAACCAACGAACCGCTCCCAACCAGGAGCCAGGAGCCCGGAGCCACGAACCACGAACCACGAACAACACCCCACCCCCTTCCGCCCGGAAGCAGGCAAGTTTCCTCCCCTCGAAAAAGCCCACTCTTATCGCGGTGAACTCGTCTTCGTGGATCACGCAAACCGCCGCGGCAGCATTCGTGTGCAAGGCTCGGGGATGTTCTTCCGCAATGATCCGCACCCCTTCGCCCTTTTGCCGTATGGCATCGTGAGTTATCACGGCGCACCGGCAGATCTGCGGGACATTCCGATCGGCACCGTGCTGCACGTCCGCGCTTTCCTTCCTCCGGACCCAAAAATCTCCGCCGTGCCGGTCTTGCCGGTGGATAACAAGAGTAAGGACGCGAACCACAACCGCGGCACAGGTATCGCCCCTGCGGAGAACCATGTCCTGCTGCTCGAAGACGAGCCCAGCCACTGTCAACGCGAAGGCCTTGTCTGGAAGCTGAAGGATGTGGATGTCAAAAAAAGCCTCGAAGGGATGATCGTCGCCACGCGGGAACCGAAGCAGGGCAGCGATGCCAAAGCGAACGAGGAAAAGATGACCTTCGACGCCGCCACGCGCATCTGGCGCGGACGCGAACGACTCAGCATCAAGGAACTCA
Organism: Verrucomicrobiota bacterium; assembly: GCA_016871475.1. Lineage (GTDB taxonomy): Bacteria > Verrucomicrobiota > Verrucomicrobiia > Limisphaerales > UBA11320 > UBA11320. The sequence goes on along the minus strand of VHDG01000127.1, from coordinate 3,505 downwards.
TCGCCGAAGGCGCTTGGCCCGCCGAGGGCAATAAGTCCCTGGGCGGCCAGGCCGTGCTGCTCGGCATCACCTGGAGACCCACGCCCGACGGCATCTTCACCCGATTTCATATCTCGGACATCTGGCTCGACGATGCCTCCATGCAACGTGCCGCCAGGAGTCAGACCGAAACCCACAAAGCCTTCATCCGAAGCCGCTGGATGGCCGCATGGACCGACACCGTCGAGTATGGCAAGTTCGGCCGCGCCACCATCACCGCCACCCTCTTCGGCGGCATGAACGACTCGCTCTACGCCGATTTCAAGAAAGGCACATCAGCCATGATGAATGCCGTCGAGAACAACTTGAAGCACTCCCACGGCGCCTACGGCCCCTGGCACATGGCTTCACGCGGCACTCTCCTCGACGTTACCAAGGCATCCGGGAACGCCCCGCTCGGCAGCAGCGGCATCCAGATCAAGTTTGAGACCGATCTCATCATCGAAGGCATCCGTCCCGGCCGAGTGGTCCGCGTCCGTCCCCGCAACTGGCCTGAAGTTCAAGTCCCTCGCGAGGAGTATCTCGACGGCAACACTCCGGAAGAACGCTTCCCGAGCCCGGCCATTTTCCCGAAGTATTGAATTCCATGATCCACCCCGTGAAACGCATCCTGATCACCGCCCTGACTGGCTTCGGCTTGTCTGCGGCGAGCTTCGCTGCCGAACCGTTTCGCGTCTATGCGCCGGCCAGCAAGACAAGGACCCTTTGGCACGTTGACGCTGTTCCCAAGGGGGACAGTGGATTGGGACTCAAGCTGAGCGCGACCCGGCCGGCCGGGTCACCCTCGGCACCACCCGTCTGCACCTGTGTAAGAATCGCCTTTCTTCGCCCGGATTGACGGCAACCGGGGGGCAGTTCACCTACGCGACCGCCGAGATGTCACCTGGGACAATTCCCCCGAGGCCTACACGGTCCGCCAGACCTCCGCGAGCCCCTTCACCTTGGCCATGTTCGGACACAACCGAATGGCTGAAGGTCCATTAGGGCGTAAAGCCGGCCATGCTGACGTTGCGCGACAATCACATCGGCGCCGACCCAGGGTTTTTGGCACCGGACAAACTCGACTTCCGATCGAAGCTGGCCGTACCTGTGTTGAAGACCGGCTTCCAGCCGAGCTCGTTCGAGAAGATTGACCTTCAGCGAGGGAAGACGGGATGTGCCTGCGCTTTTTCTCGGTCACTCACTGAGTAGTGACGCGCCCCATGAGCGTCCGCGGCTTTGTCCTGCGGGATTCCTTGCGAAGCAGGGCGTCGAGAGCTTCCTCAAGCGCGCGAACCTCGGTCAGGCGACACGAGCTTGACTAATAACTGGACTAACACCTGACACAGGCGGACTGTCGCGGTGTGAGCTGCGAACCGATCTTCACCATCACGTCGGCTCTGCTTGCACGGGTGGAGCAGATTGCGGCCGTGCGCGAACGTATCCAAGCGGCCACGATTCAGGTGCGGTGGATCCCTGCCTTGCAGAAGGACACCCGGACCCGCAACACCCACTCCTCCACGGCCATCGAGGGCAACCCTCTCACTCTGGAACAGCTCGAAAAAGTCAGGCCGTTACATACTCGCCTGATCCGTGGCCGGGCTCGAACTGCGCTCGTTCCCTGAGCGCAAACGCAACTCGAGCACTCAGAATGGTTACCGCGAAATCGGAGTAACGAGGGTTCGATTCCCTTCACCCGCTGCACTGATAATTAAGGACTTGCACAGTTGTGCAGAGAAAGCGCAGGAAAACTCCGACTTTTCCAATTCTTTTTCAGAGTGTCTTTCAGAGCGCGCCGCTTTGTTGAGAATGCTTCGGCGTAGCGTCGCGATCGGGTTCAATCCCTCACTTAAAGGTAAGCGGTGATTCAGCGCTTTCAATTACCCACAAATCATCCACGTAGAAGGGTGCATTCGCAGAGCTTCGCCGAGCCCCAAGTCTGTAATGAACTCAGGACGCGGCCATTAGTTCTGAGTAGTGTTTGCAGGGCTGCAATGAGTGATTGGGAAGTTTAAGAAAAACAAACCTGGTACTTTTTGCCGGGTTGTTCAATAACCTCGGGATGCGACATCACACGCGATCCCAAAGTACGATTTTATCCACGCTGCCACTGCATGACTGGATCAAATATGAAACCTCAGGCTGCATTTTTCCTGATGCGCGACTCTGCACCCGCTTCAAGAGTCTTCTGGGAATGATGGCCCACGGAATCGGCGAGAGCATTCCTGCGGCCTGTCAGGATTGGGCAAACACCAAGGCTGCCTACCGCTTCTTCGCAAACAAGCGGGTCACGACTCAGCAGATCCTTGACGGACACATCCAGTCCACTCAGCAGAGGTGCACGGCAGCTGCCGCACCTGGACCGCTGTTGATTCTCCAGGACACCACGGAGGTGACTTGTCGGCGTAGAGGAACACAGAACGTGGGATTGCTTCGAACCTTCCAGATCCGACCCAAGCTCCACCGCATTCCCTTGAGCTTCAGATTGCATGACTTTCTCATGCATTCCAGCCTGGTTCTCACTACGAACGGCCTCCCGCTCGGGCTCGCCGCCGTCAAATTTTGGGAAAGGAAGCGATTCAAATACAGCGATGCCCTGAAGCGGAGGATCAACCCGACCCGTGTACCCATCGAGCAAAAGGAGAGCTATCGATGGCTGGAGCATCTTCGCGCCTCGACCCAATTGGTGGGTAGACCCAGTGATTGTGTCCACATCGGGGATCGAGAGGCGGACATCTACGAGCTCTTCGCCCTGGCTCAAGATCTGGAAACCAACTTCCTGGTGCGAACCTGCGTAGACCGGTTAGCCAAGGAGGGAGAAACGGCGGTGGAGGCGGTCATGAAGAGGTGTCCCTGGGCGGGCACTTACAAGGTTGAGAGTCGTGCCAAAGATGGGAAGCCCTATGAGGCCACCCTCCAGATTCGTTTCCGGAGATTGCTGGTTCAACCACCCGTCGGAAAGGAACATGGATACGAGCCCCATGAGTTTACCATCATCCACGCAGTGGAGACCTCCAAACCCAAGGGCCGAGAGCGGATTGAATGGAAGCTCATCACGAATCTGCCGGTAAACTCCCTGAATGAGGCCAGGGAGAAGTTGGGATGGTATGGGATGCGCTGGAAGATCGAAGTGTACCACAAGATCCTCAAATCAGGATGCAAGGCAGAGCAGTCGAAGTTGCGTACGACTCGACGATTGATGAATCAAGTGGCGCTCTATTGCCTGATCGCCTGGAGAGTATTCTGGATGACGATGGTCCGAAGAGAGAGTCGGCCTGCGCCTGCGAGGGCTGCGTTCACCGTAACGGAAATAAATTTGCTCGATGCGTTGGTGCAACACCGCCGGGACAATCGGAGACGAAAGGCGGATCTGGAGAGCTACATCACGAAGCTCGCACGATTAGGAGGCTACCTAGCACGCACTCATGATCCACCTCCTGGAAACATGGTGGTTTGGCGCGGCCTCTCGCGACTCAACGACATTCAG
>VHDG01000126.1 GCA_016871475.1 Verrucomicrobiota bacterium | reverse complement strand
CATTTTTGCCGCCCGCCTCGGGGTTCGTGGAAGTCGGAGCTGGCGGGGGTGGGGGTGGTTCCGCGGCGATGCCCTGTAGCACCATGCTCGTGGTGACCAGTAATGTTCCCAGTTTACGAAGGGCTGAAGGCTGCGAGGAGGTTTTCATCTTGAGATTCCAGGTTGAGGTCATGGGCCGGTTCGAACTTCAGATCAGTGATACGAGTTCAACACCGGCTGCCATTGACTGGTTGCGGAGAACCTGCGCCTGCGTTCTCGGAATATCAACCTGGATCACAGAGCGGACCGTAGCCTTCCCGGAAGGTCGGGAAGAGCAGGGGAGCCCCGAGTGCCACCTTCAGCGCGGCATTGCTCACCCGCTTGTCTGTGGTTCCTCGTTTTCGGGATCTCTCCTCCGCCGGGAGGGAGGGAGGCAATGGACGGCCAAGACGCTCCGCGAGCCACTGGAAGAAGTCTCTCTCGGTCACGGGTTCGTCGTCACAGGTGTTCAGGACGCGATTTCCCTGGGGATGGAGCAGGCAGTGGGTCGCTGCTCGGGCCAGGTCGTCGCGGTGGATCATGTTCAGCCAGCGAGTTCCGCTGCCTGTCAGGTGCGCTGTGCCGGCGACGAATTGCTGAAACAGATGTCCACGACCTGGTCCATAGATGCCCGCGGACCTGAGAATCGTGACAGGGAACCCATCGCGGCTGGCTGCCGTCGCCAGGAGCTCCCGTTCGGTTTGAACCAGAATCTGGCTGGTTTCGTTCAGGGGTTCAGTCGGGCTCGCCTCGTTGACCCATTCCCCGGCGGTCTGCCCATAGACGCTGGTGCTGCTGAGATGGACCCAGCTCGTGATGGGCTGTCCTGCGCCCCAGTTGAGTGCGCGTCGGGTGCCTTCGAGGTAGAGCGTTCGGTAACCGGCCGCGCCGCCGCCCTTGGAAGACGCGGCCGTGATCACGGCGTTGAAACCATGGGGAAGTGCCGCCCAGAAGCGATCCGTCGTCAGATCGCCGATCAAAGGGGTGATTCCTCGCTCCTTCAGCTCCGTGGCTGCGGACGCATCCCGCCGCACTCCCCAGACTTCGTGACCCAGTCCTCGGAGCTGGCTGCCCATCGGAATCCCTGCGTAACCGCACCCTAGAATGAGGATTCTCACATCGGTTCCTTCGGCCGCCCCCGGCGTGACGGGGAGCGGTCTGCACGGGATTACTTGAAGTATTCTTGAAGCGGCTGGACCTGGTATCCGTGCTTCTTGAGGGCGGCGATGCCCAGGATGGCTGCCTTGGCGCCACTGATCGTCGTCATGATCGGGGTGCTCGTATAGACAGCTGTGGTTCGGATCTTGATCTCATCCGCTCGAGGATTGGCTCCGCTTGGAGTGTTGATCACGAGCTGGATCTCCCGGTTCTTGAGGAGGTCAATGGCGTTGGGACGGCCCTCCATCAGCTTGGGAATTCTCCGAACCTTCAGCCCGGCGGCTTCAAGCGTGTCAGCTGTTCCCTGTGTGGCCGCAATTTCAAACCCGAGATCCGCGAAACCTTTTCCTACCTCAACGACAGCTTGTTTGTGCGATGGGTTGACGCTGATGAAGACGCAGCCACCGAGTGGGAGAGGGGAGCCACAAGCCATCTGGCTCTTCGCGTACGCTATCCCCAGGTCTGCGTCCAGACCCATGACTTCTCCGGTCGAGCGCATCTCCGGGGACAGGAGGATGTCCTGGCCGTGGAAGCGGTTGAAGGGAAACACGGACTCCTTCACCGCCCAGTATTTGGACCAGACCTCCTTCGTGAACCCGAGCTCAGCCAGCTTCTTTCCTGCCATGACCTTGGCGGCGAGTTTCGCCAGCGGCACCCCGATGGCTTTGCTGACGAAAGGCACGGTGCGCGAGGCCCGGGGGTTTACCTCGAGCACATACACGGTGTCGCCCTTCACCGCGTATTGCACATTCATCAACCCGCAGACACGCAGCTCGCGCGCCATGGCGTGGGTATACTCACGGATGGTTTGAATGGTGGACTTGCTCAGCGTATGAGGCGGAAGCACCATCGCGGCGTCCCCTGAGTGCACTCCGGCGAATTCAATGTGCTCCAGCATTCCACCGATCACGCTCGTCCCATCGGCCGGGTTGCTGAAATGCGCGATGTCCGCGATGCAATCGACATCCACCTCGACGGCATCTTCAAGGAACTTGTCCACGAGGACGGGACGTTCGGGTGAGGCCTCGACGGCGAACCGCATGTAGTGCTGCAGCTCTGCATCGCTGTAAACAATTTGCATGGCGCGGCCACCCAGCACGAAGCTGGGGCGCACGAGCACCGGATACCCGAGTTCTTTTGCCGCTGCGAGCGCCTCCTCCTCGTTCGTCGCGATTCCGTTTCGGGGTTGGGGGATGCCCAGCCGTGTCAGCATGGCGGCGAAGAGTTTGCGGTCTTCCGCCACCTCGATGCTTTGAGGTGAGGTGCCGATGATATTGACCCCGTTGCGCTGAAGGCCAAGCGCGAGGTTCAGAGGGGTTTGACCGCCGAACTGCGCGATGGCCCCCCAGCACTTCTCCCTCTCATAGATGTGGAGCACATCCTCGAGCGTGAGAGGTTCAAAGAACAATTTGTCGCTGGTGTCGTAGTCCGTGGAGACGGTCTCCGGGTTCGAGTTCACCATCAGGGTCTCGAAACCATCCTCCTTCAGCGCGAAGGCGGCATGAACACAGCAATAGTCGAATTCAATTCCCTGGCCGATGCGGTTTGGGCCGCCTCCCAGGATCATCACCTTGCGGCGCTCCGTGGGCCGGACTTCATCATCACCGCGGTCGTAAGTGGAATAGTAATACGGGGTGAAGGCTTCGAATTCCGCAGCACAGGTATCCACAAGACGGTAGCTGGGAACAAGACCTGTGGCCTTGCGTTCGGTGCGGACGGCGTCCTCGGTTCTGCCGGTCAGGTGAGCGATCTGACGGTCTGAGAAACCGAGCATTTTTGCTTTGGTGAGGAGTTCTGGATTCATCCGAAAAAAAAACCTGGCGAAGTAAGACTCAGGCGCGAACGCCTGACAAGTGTTGGATTGGGAATTCATTTTCTTGACGCATGGAGTTCTTTCAAGCATCACCCGTGGATGATGAACCGTTTCGGAATGATTCTCTCTCTCGTTGTCTTGCTTTCCACTCTCACCGGGTGCGTCAAGACTGTGGATGACCGCCGTCGCTGGGGAAATCCGCTCGTCCGCGACAAGGTGGAGGGCCGATACGAATACGCGACCGACAAAGTCCTTCGTGCTGCCAAGGATGTCATCCAGATGAACGGCCAGTTGACGGGTGAAAACACCATCAACGGGTCGATCGAAGGGATCATTGATACCCGGCGCATTTGGGTGCGCGTGGACTCCCTGGGCGACCGGTGGAGCCGTGCGACGGTTCAGGCGCGCACTCGTGGGGGTGGTGCCGATATTTACCTCGCCAGCGAGGTCGATAAGCAAATCGCTCTCCGATTGGCTACTGACCGATCCGTGCCTCCTTTCATTCCAGCACAGGATGAGAATCGCCGCGCTCCACGTCCGCAGAGCAGCCGATAGTGACAGCCTGAAGATCCCTGCCACGCTTCGCTGGTGATTCACCTCAGCGCGGTGGGGTTACCCCTTCGACCATGGTGTCGAGACCCTTCGAGTTTGAAAGTCATTGAGGCTCGAAAAATTCCCAGGTAGAGTGCCCGCCCACTGCGCCATGAAAGTCTATATCGACGGTAAGTTTTACGACTCCAAGAACGCCAAGATTTCCGTGTTCGATCACGGTCTTCTCTACGGCGATGGAATTTTTGAAGGCATCCGGGCTTACAACGGAAGGGTCTTCAAGCTGAAGGAGCACATTGATCGGCTTTACGCTTCAGCGAAGGCCATTCTCCTGGAGATCCCCATGACCCATTCAGAAATGATGAAGGCGGTCGTGGATACATGTCGCAGAAACAAGCTGATGGAGGGGTATATCCGGCTCGTGGTCACGCGGGGCGTCGGCACGCTGGGGCTTAACCCCAACCGATGTGAGAAGCCGTCGGTCATCGTGATCGCTGGCAAGATTCAGCTCTATCCCAAGGAGATGTACGAAAAAGGGATGGCGATAGTGACGGTGGCAACGACGCGGAATCTGCACAACGCCGTCAACCCGGCGATCAAGTCGCTGAACTATCTGAACAACATTCTCGCCAAGATCGAGGCGAACAATGCCGGAGTGGAGGAGGCGATCATGCTCAACTCCGAGGGGTTCGTCGCGGAGTGCACCGGCGACAACCTGTTCATCGTGAAAGGTCGTCAGCTCTTGACTCCGCCGCTGTCGGCGGGCGCTCTCTATGGAATTACCCGTGGAACGGTGATGGATCTTGCCCGGCAGTCCGGAATGGAAGTGCTCGAGCCGAACCTTTCAAGATACGACCTGTTCAACGCTGACGAATGTTTCCTGACCGGTACTGCGGCTGAGATCATTCCTGTGGTGAAGATCGATGGTCGAGTGATCGGAAACGGAAAGCCTGGCCCGGCGACGGGGCAGCTGCTGCAACGCTTCCAGGAGCTCACAAGACGCACGGGCGAACCGTTGCGCTAGTGTGCTGTTCATGAAGTGGGTGGGCATTTTTCACACCGATCCTGCTGGCGGATTTATTTCAGAGGTTCACCGGTTCCCTGTTTCAGCACCAGGTGCTGGTTGACGGGCCCGCCTGAGAAACCTTCCTTTGATCCATCCGGCCAGGTGACGAGAATCCGATCAACGCTCCTCACATCGCCCAATCCGAAGTGTGCCCGCGGATCGTTGCTGCAGAGATAGCTGTAGGCGGGTTGGATCGTGCGGCGCCATTCTCGTGTGCCAGCTCGGATCGTCACTTCCGCACCGATCGCATCGCGACCCCCTCGCGCGGGGTCTATCGCCTGGATCATGAGCCAGTGTCCCTTGGCCTGTGCAATGTTCCTAAGGATGCGCACGGCACCTCCGGTGCTTGTGATGACGAGGTCTATGTCACCGTCGTTGTCGAGATCGCCACAAGCCAAGCCTCGGCCCACGGAGGCTGCGTGATAAGCGCTGTTCGCGGCAGAGATGTCGCGAAATTTTCCCTGACCGTCGTTGGAGAACAGCTGGTGACGCTGGGCGTAAGGGCTCCAGAAAGGCGGGACTCCAGGAACCGATTCGGATCGACCCGACTTGTCGCGCTTAACCCGGCCGTTCACGAAGGCGATGTCGACTCCGGCATTGTGATCGAAATCAATCATGACCGTGCCAAATGCGGTGCCTCTCCATTGTGATTCGGCCAGCCCCGCTCCCGATGTTCGATCCATGAAGAGGCCCTGAGGTCCTTGCATCCAAAGCGTGTGTTGCTCCTCGGTGAGATGGGTCACAAACAAATCGAAGAATCCGTTCGAGTCCACGTCTCCCACACCGATGCCCATGTTCGCAGCAGACTGTCCCATCGCGTTGTACGCCACGCCTCGAGAAACCGCTTCCTCCGAAAACGTGCCATCCCGACGATTCATAAAGAGGCGGTTGGGCCTCGCATCATCCGCGACAAAGATATCCGGCCAGTGATCGCCATCGAAATCGAGGCAAACGACTCCGAGGGCGGGGCCTGGGTGCTTCACAAGGCCTGACTTCACAGTCACGTCCTGGAATCGTTCCGGGCCCGACTTGCCTTCGCCGCTGCGGTTTCGGAACAGGCGGCTGATCGATGGCGAGAAACCCTGGGGACCGCAGAATTCCTGACGTCCGCTTTGGTCATGACACTTCTGAGTGGGGGCGTGGTCGACGTAGTTGGCGATCACGAGGTCGAGCCATCCGTCGCGATCGAAATCCAGGAAGCTGGCAGATGTGCCCCAATGCGGGTTGTCGATTCCGGACTGCCTGGATTCTGATTGGAAGGAACCGTTCTTCTGGTTCAAGAACAGTCGGGCTTGCCCATACTCAGTGAGGAGCAGGTCGGGCCATCCATCGTTGTTCACGTCACCCACAGCGGTGCCCATGCCGAAGCCTGCGACGTCCAGGCCTGAGCCTGTCGAGACATCACGAAAACTGCCATCGGGTTCCTGGTGATAGAGACGGTTTCGCGAACCTTTCTCGGGACCTCCGTTGTTGAGGAGGTAGAGATCCAGTCGCCCATCCTTGTCATAGTCGAAAAGAGCAGCCCCGGATCCCACGTGCTCTGGCATGAAGAACGATCCTGGGGTTCCAACGTCATGAACGGAGTTCACACCCAGTTGCTGACTGACTTCCTCGAACCAGGGGGCGTCCGGGGAGGGGGAGGACGCGGTTCCATTCGGTTTGCCGGGGTCAGGAGTGCAGCCTGTCAGGCAAGCGAGGAGGCAAAGGCCTGGCAACCCCAACCGGATGAGAGCCACAGTCGCGGATCCGACGTCGATGGAACTCGTGCGAGCGGTTTGGTGTTTGGCATTTGCCTTCATGGGTTGGGGCGGCATGGGTCGCGATCAGAACGCCGGGCATCCAAGCCGAAATGCGTGACGGTGTCCAGCGGGTGGACGGTGAATGGGAGATCTGCGCCAGGGTGCAACTTACTTTCTTCGGCCCGGAGCACGCCGAGGTTACACCGCAGACGGGAAGGGGCGCAGAGAAGAATTCTGATTCTGCTCCAAACTTCCTCTGCGGTGTCAGCCTGGACTCGTAATCGTCCCATCCGTGACCCGTCACTGGGAGCGATGGCGTCCCGCCGGCATCAGGCCATGCGCGACTCAGAGGCCGGCGAGATGCAAGAACCAAGAACCAAGAACCAAGAACCCGGCCCTCCCTCGTAGTCGTAATCGTAATCGTAATCGCCTGATCGTCTTTGATGTTCGATGCTCTGGAACCACCGATGTGTGGACCACGGATTACTCGGAAGACACGGAAGAAGAGGGAACAAATAGACCGGTTTTCTTTCCGTGTGGTCGGTGTATTCCGTGGTTCTCACTCCTTTTCCGTTTTTCTCGGTCACGACAACGACCATACCTCTTTGGGTTTAGATTCTCGGCTCGACTTTCGGGGCTGATTCGGCCAAGTACGCGGCCAGTTCCTCTGGAAGAGAGCTGAGCAAGGTCCTGGTGGGAGCGACGGAGAAGTGAGGAGAAAGGCGGGGCCCTGCGCTGGCTTGAGAGTGATGGGATGGGCGAACAGGAAAAAGTCGCCAAGCGCAATCCGGCCTGCAGGTTTGCAGGGACCGGAAGGGCGGCAGCGTTTCTGTGCCTCAGGCTCCATGAGGTGGCAACTTATACGCTCAATAGCCACGAAAAATTTAGAACAGCCCGTGAACAAGCCTGACAGATACAGTGGCTGGATAGACAGCGAGTCTGCTGCCATTTACAGGATAGGAAGCGGATCTGCTGGTATTCGCATGATAGGCGGCGATAACGCAGCCGTTGGTGTGATAGGCTGCACCTGGAACGCTGCTTAATAACACTGTTCGTCACGAGTTCATGAAGCCCTGCCCGAACGTTTCGATGGTCTCGAATTGATCTGCGGTTGGAATACATCCTCGATACCGACGCCAAATGCTTCTGCGATCACGAATGCCAGCTCGAGAGATGGGTAGTATTTACCCTGTTCCAATGCAATGACGGTTTGACGAGTGATGCCAACACGATCAGCCAGAGCCTGCTGCGTCAACTCACCAGCCGTGAACCGCAGTTCGCGAATGCGATTTGAAATTTGAACCTTAGGCACTGGCGATTCTCCGATAGCCCCATACGATGCCTCCATAGTAGGCCACGTTTGCAATGACGAAACCCGCAAACAACCAGTGAATGGCGACCATCGCCGAGAACACAGATATGGAGAAAGCTGAGGTAGAGACTTCGCTTCCGGCCAACTTTGCCTGTTCCAACGCACTGCCGCCAACTAGCAACGCTGAATATGTAGCGACGAGAATCCACGTCACTACCGCGATTGAAAGAACTAGACCGGCCCATTTCGACGCCTTCAGTTCAATGCTTTGGTCCAGCTCGTCCAAAGGCGGAACCTCACCTCTGGAGCGAATGGACTTAGTTGCAATCGCGTTCACGATGTGGAAGACGACAAGGACGGCCGACAGCACAATTGCCGCAAGCCAAAAAAGCCCAATGGCAGCCATCGGAAAACGGAGCACCACCGTGAAGTATGGAACGTAAGCAACAACAATACCAACCAAACAGGCCCACGCGCTTTTTTCGTGAAAACTCATGTGAATTACCTTTCGAACGACGGATTTGGACGCCAACACGATGTAATGTATACCAGACACAATGTAATGTCAACCGGACATGCGGCAAGTTTACGAAAAGAGCTGAAGGCCGAACAAGGCGGTCAACCCGAGCGGCGGGCTGGGCGGATTCTGAAATCGAAGGTTTTTGGCCGCCGCCGGGTTACCTTAGCCGTTAGGTGACAGCACGCGCATGTCCCAAATCAAGCGAGACAAGAGGATATTGAGAGGCGCGACGATTGGGGCGCTGCTCGGCACACTTTGTCCCCTCGGGCTTTATTTAGCTTTCGGTGTTCCAGCTGCCGTTGTCGGCGTTATTGGGGTCGTTGTGTTATCCGGCGCTGCTGTCGCTTGGTTTCAGAATTTCTATCGCTGTCCGAAGTGCGGGCAGAGACTTGAAGCGGCAGCGTCATTGCCCGGCACGCACGATCCGATTCGCCACCGGTGTGCTGAGTGTGACATCGTTTGGGTATCGGGGATTGAGGTCGGCTCATCT
>VHDG01000125.1 GCA_016871475.1 Verrucomicrobiota bacterium | reverse complement strand
CATCGAGCTTGCCGTCCTTGTTCTTGTCGTACTTCTTCATGATTTCGGCACGACGTTCCTCAAGTCCTTTGCCCTTACCCTTCGCTTTACCGGGAGCTTCGTCTTCCGCTTGAGCCATCGCTGTTGAAAGGCCCGCGGCCAATAGGATCAACGCAATCTTCTTCATAATGATTTTTACGCCCCGAGCTGCCTTCGTTAACCCGCCCAGTCTCAAGGGCCACAGTCTGCTTAGACCACGATGCCCCGACGAGGGTTACATCCAATCTCGAAAACCCGGAGGACCCAACAAAGCCCCATGAGACATCACGCCCGGTGCCAGACCCGATACTCTGCACCTTTCACAACCATCTGTCGTCCAGCGGGAAACAACCCTGATCGATTGACGACGTCGGCATACCGCGGAGCCAGGTAGATCCACCAACAAGGCCGGGGGTGGTCTTCGACCGAGCGTCTGAAGTTGGCGACGACCTTCTCCAAAATGGCCGGGCCAAAGGGATTGAACATGAAAACAATGCTCTCGTTGTTGCGAAACTCATGCTGTGCCGCATCACCCTCGATCAACTCCATTCGCGTGCCCGTCTTTTCCTTGGCTTCGAACCTGTCCCAATTCCTGCGTGCGATGCGACACAGCTCAGGGGCAAACTCCAGTCCCACAACGTGCTTGAAGCCGTTCAGCACCCCCAGCATCAAGACACGCCCCTTGCCGCATCCAACGTCCACAAGAACTGAGCTGCGATCAGGCTGGAGTTGGCGCATGAGCTCGGCAAAAGGGCGGGCCTTGGTGGCCCCGTAGCAACTCGAATGCGCCTTGCTCTCGGATTGGAAGTCCATGTCCCTCACTTCCATACGCCGGGCGGTATCGGTCCCATACGTAAAGTCGAACCAATAGTCCGCGATGTAACTGGTCGCAACCTGCAAGGTGCGTCCCAGACCTCGCTGGCGAAGGCTGTTAATGGACCAAGACAGTCGGTTCACGGTGTAAGAGTCGGCGGGGTTTGCCGGGGGTTAACACTTTTGCTTTTTCTAGGCTGACATCGGAAGCGGCTTGGCTTTAAGTCCACGGGACTTTTATGCCGAAGCGCTCAGACATTCATTCTGTTCTCATCATCGGGGCCGGGCCCATCATCATCGGTCAGGCCTGCGAATTCGATTACTCGGGCACCCAAGCGTGCAAGGCACTTAGAGAAGAAGGTTATCGAGTCATCCTGATCAACTCAAATCCGGCCACGATCATGACCGATCCCGAGTTCGCGGATCGGACCTACATCGAACCCATCACACCCGAGTGTGTGGAAAAGATCATCCTCAAGGAACTCGCCGAGATGCGCCGGATGGGAGCCGAAGGCAAGCTGGTCCTGCTCCCCACCCTGGGAGGGCAGACCGCTCTCAACACCGCCATGAAGCTTCACCATGCGGGCACGCTGAAGAAGCACGGGATCGAGATGATCGGCGCAAACGCTGAAGCCATTCAGAAGGGCGAGGATCGTCAGATCTTCAAGGACCTCATGCTGACCATCGGCCTCGATGTCCCCATCAGCGGCACGGCTCACACGCTCGAAGAGGCCCGCAGTGTGGCAGAAAAGATCGGTCGCTATCCGCTCATCATTCGCCCCGCTTTCACCCTCGGCGGCACAGGAGGCGGCATCGCATACAACCGGGAGGAATTCGAAGAAATCGCAAAACGTGGAATCGATCTTTCCCCCGTGGACGAGATTCTGGTCGAGGAATCATTGCTTGGCTGGAAGGAATTCGAGATGGAAGTCATGCGCGATCGCGTGGACAACTGCGTGATCATTTGCTCGATCGAGAATTTCGATCCCATGGGAGTACATACCGGAGACTCGATCACCGTCGCTCCGATTCAGACCCTGACGGACAAAGAGTACCAGATCATGCGCGATGCCAGTTTCGCGGTGATCCGGGCCGTGGGAGTGGAAACGGGCGGATCCAACATCCAGTTCGCCGTGAGTCCTGATAACGGCCGGATGGTGGTGATCGAGATGAACCCGCGCGTGTCCCGAAGCTCCGCCCTGGCATCCAAAGCGACCGGATTCCCCATCGCGAAGATTGCGGCAAAGCTCGCGGTCGGGTACTTGCTCGACGAAATCCGCAACGATATCACCCGTGAAACACCGGCAAGCTTCGAACCCACGATCGACTACGTGGTGGTGAAGATACCCAGGTTTGCCTTCGAGAAGTTCCCGCAGGCTGACCCAACCCTGACCACGATGATGAAGAGTGTGGGCGAGGCCATGAGCATCGGACGCACTTTCAAGGAAAGCCTTCAGAAATGCCTGCGATCCCTTGAGATTGGCCGTAGCGGCCTGGGTGGGGACGGCAAGGCATGGCGATCCGGCGCAGACGTCTATGGCGACCGAACGATCCTGCCCAAGGATCTGATTTCTAGAAAGCTGAGCGTCCCTAACTCAGAGCGAATCTTCTACATCCGACACGCCCTCCGAGCAGGATTCAGTCTGGAGGAGATTCATCAGCTGACAAAAATCGACCGCTGGTTCCTCACGCAAATCCAGGAGCTGGTTGGCGTCGAAGAGGAACTCGCAGCGTCGGCGCAGTAAGAGATCCCAGCGGCCGTGGTGGGTTTCCGCCCGCCACGCTAACGTCGCCTCATGGCCCGAGGAAATGGCCAGGGCTCGGAGCATTTGCATGCAATATTCAATATGCGCATCTGCACTGCTCTGATAGGACTCCCTCATGTTCCGCAAGCACAGAGGCGAAACGATCATCATGGCAGGACGCCTCCTTGTTCTCCTCGCCTGCCTGTTATCGACATTCCTCACCGCGCTGGCCGAATCGCCCTCGAAAGTCCGCCGTGTTCTCTACAATCTGGATGGCGATTCCTGCATGACACTCAAGGCAGGTCGAAAGGGGCCGGGGCCGGTCTCCATCGATGACCTCCGCAGAATCCCCGCGGAACTCCGCCTGCCAGGAAGTCAGGTGGATACGCTACTGCTCTGTATCAACGCCCAGGTCACATACTTTCCCAGCCGTGAAGGAACGATGCGCGGTGAAAGCTCAACCCCTGAAGAACGCGCTCGTTGGAGCCCTGGCGAAAGCCAGCGATTCCAAAATCTGAAGAACTTTTTCGACTCCGGAACAGATCCGTACGCCGTCATCCTGAAAGCTGCCAGGGAGCAAGGCATGGAAGCCTTGATTTCAATTCGAATGAATGACGATCACGGCGATGACTTTCTGCGTACAAAGTTCTGGGAACAGAATCCTGAAGCCAGACTGGGCAAGGGAGCCCTCGACTTCGGACAGGCTGCGGTTCGCGACTACATCGTTCGGATCATCGGGGAAGCGCTCGAGCGATATGACTGCGACGGCGTTGAACTCGACTTCCAACGGTTTCCCTCCTTCTTCAAACAAGGCGCGGAGACAGACACAGCCAGGCTCACAAAACTCAACGAGATCGTCCGGCGGGTCAGGGATCTCGCAGATTTGAAAGGCAAGCGAATCGGAAAACGGCTCATCGTCGCAGCGCGCGCCCCCTCGAATTACGGACGACAACCCCCTTCTCCAGAAGCCTCACGGGCCATCGGGTGTGATCCGGCTGAATGGGCACGGCAGGGGTGGATCGACTTTTTGACGATCAGTGACTTCTTGTTTGTCCGGTATGACCTGGCAATCCGGCCATGGAAGAAGCTGATCCCGCAGATCCCAATTTACGGAGGGATCGAATGCACTGAAGGAAGTGGTCTTGAGCAATGCATGACCCCGGCGAGATACCGTCGGGCCGCACGCCACTTGTGGCAGGATGGTGCGGATGGGATCTATCTGTTCAACTTCTTCACCACACGGGAGCATGGTGCAGACGCCTTTGAACCTCCGTTCGAAGTGTTGTCGCAGATCGGTTCCGTGGCGACTTTGGAAAAATTTCCGCCAGCCCCGTGGGAAACCAATCGCCCCATTGCCGCCGTGAAGAAATCGCTCCACGCCAAGAGCCCGGGACCACAAACCGCAGTGATGGCCACCATGACTTACGTAGGTCCAGGACTGGAACGACGTGAGTGGAGCGCCATCGAACGAGTCAGCGATGTTCACGACGAACAACGTGCTCGCTGGACGACCGACAACGGCGCCACCTGGACCGATTGGATTTCGCAGCAACCCTCCTCAATCCGGAAATACGGCACGAAAGATGTCTGGGAAGGAGGGTGGGCCGACATCTATGACCCTGCCTCCGACAGGCTTGTCCAGCTCTGGCTTCGACAGATCGAAATCCGTGGCGTGTTCCACAATGCAGCCTACATACGAACCTCTGCGGACAGAGGTCGCACATGGGCATCCCCTCATGCACTTCGATATGAAACAGGCCCGGATTTTGATCCGGACATCCCTGCCAGGGAGGAGTTTCTCCAAAAGAACAACGGCTATCCCGGCAACAACCTCTGTCTCAGAAAGGACGGATCCTTTGCCTTCTGTCTCGCTCATGCAAACGCTCCGGGTGACGCTGAAAACCATCGCAGACCTTGGCGCATGGGATCGGTTATGTTCACGGGTCGATGGAACTCCAGGGAACAGGCCTACGAGTGGGCTCCCGGCGCCAGAACGGAGATTGCTCCCTCGAAATCCGCACGAGGCCTTATGGAACCTGAGGTGGCGGAATTGAAGGACGGCAGGCTCCTCGTGGTTTGGCGCGGATCGGATGAAGGCTGGGATGGCTCCAAAGCCTCGGAGCCTGGCCGCAAGTGGCACTCCATCAGCGGCGATGGTGGCCTGACCCTGTCAGAGGTCAAACCCTGGACATGGTCAGATGGCTCGCCGTTTTACTCGTCTTCATCCATCCATCGAATGATTCGCCACTCCCAGACTGGAAAGCTCTACTGGATCGGGAACATCTCGATGGAACCGCCCAAGGGAAACATGCCACGTTTTCCTCTCATCCTGGTTGAGGTGGACGAAACCCACGCCGCACCTGTGAGGGAGACAGCCATGGCCATCGATGATCGTCTCGCGCATCAGGGTCTCGAAATCCAGTTCTCAAATTTTTCGCTTCTGGAGGATAGAACAAGCGGCGTCCTCGAACTCTACTTGACCACTTACGGTCAGGAATGGAGCCCCAAGGACTGGGCCACCGCAGACTGCTTCAGCTACAAGGTGGAACTGAAACAGCCTTAGGTGGAACGATCCTCGCCTGAATGTAGCGCCCAGCTGTCCATCCTTTTCTTACTCACGGCCATCTGTAGCCTCCAGCCATGCTCTGCATCACTCAACCAACGGATCTCATCCTGTAAACGGCCCCTCGACCCATGCACGTCAGCAAACTCATCATCTACCCCATCAAGTCGCTGGACGGTGTTGAAGTCCGTGAGGCAGAGATCACAGCCATGGGAACCCTGAGGCACGACCGTCGCTGGGCTCTGGCGGATGCAGAGGGGAACTTTGTGAATTCCAAGCGAACCGAAGCATTGCACCAGGTCCGAGCTTCCTTCGCGTCTGATATCTCGACCGTTGCCTTGTCCCGGCCCGGCGGGATGGATGCTGTTCTGCCCTTGGCGGAAACAGGGCTGATTGAGGCTTGGTTCAGCGATTACCTGGGCTACAAGGTCCAGCTAATGGAGGATGCTCAGCAAGGGTTTCCCGACGACCTTCATTCCAACGGGCCCACCCTCATCAGCGAGGCCACGCTAAAGGAAGTCGGACAGTGGTTCGACCTGTCGCTGGATGCGGTGCGCCGACGTTTTCGAACCAATATCGAGATTCAAGGGTGTGAGCCGTTTTGGGAGGATCAACTGTTCGGCCCCACCTCAAAAGAGCCCAAAGCTTTTCAGATCGGAGGCGTTGAAATCTGGGGCATGAACCCGTGTCAACGCTGCGCGGTTCCGAGCCGCGACCCCATCACGGGGGAGACAACTCCGTCATTCCAGAAGTCATTCATAGCCAAGCGTCAGGAGACGCTCCCCCCCTGGGCCAGATCTCCCCAGTTCAATCACTTCTATCGACTGGCGATCAATACAAGGATTCCCCCCTCGCAAGCGGGCACCCGCATCTACGAGGGAACAGATTTGCAGCTCACCCCTTGACGACCCATCCCTCGATCCCTATCTTCCGCCAGACAAATCGGATGATTTTAGTCCGCTTTGGGTGGTGGCGGTTCTTTCCGTCCGAAAAAACATAAGAGTCTGATGCAAATCACACGTGCAGTTGAATACGCCGCCATGGGCTTGATCGCCTTGGCGCGCCGGAATTCTGGCGCGGTGGTGATGCTGGATGATATCAGCAAGGAGGAGCAAATCTCTCCAAGCTTCCTGGGTAAGATCTTTCAAAGCCTGTCGAAAGCCGGTCTGGTTCGATCCGCGCGCGGTACTGGCGGCGGCTTTAGCCTCGCCCGCTCGCCGGACCTGATCACCCTGCTGAACGTGTTTGAAGCGGTTGAAGGTCCCATGGCACTACAACGATGCCAGGCTCCCACGCCTTCCTGCGAACGCATGGACAGCTGCGCTCTGTGCGGGGTCTTCGAACAGGCACAAGACCGTGTCAAGGAAGTGTTCGGCATGACCACCATCGCAGACCTGGCCCAGCGCCACAGACCCGTCGGACCTTCCGCCGTTGATCCCAAAGCAATCCTTTCTGCCAACAAAACAGCCGATCCCAATCCCGCATAAATTGAGCAAGACTATGAGCGACGCCTATACACTCTACAATAAAACCGTGATGGACCACTTCATGAATCCCAGGAACATGGGAGACATCAAGGACGCAGATGGCGTGGGGGAAGTCGGGGCAGCCGCCTGCGGCGATATCATGAAGATCAGCCTCAAGATCAAGGAAGGCCGAATCGAGGACGCCCGGTTCAAAACCTTCGGATGCGGTTCCGCGATCGCCAGCTCAAGCATGGCGACTGAACTCATCAAGGGCCGCACCATCGAGGAAGCTTTCAAGTTCTCAAATCAGGAAGTCGTGGATGCACTGGGTGGACTGCCTCCCGTAAAGATCCATTGCTCCGTGCTGGCCGAGGAGGCCCTCAAGGCTGCGCTCGAGGATTACGTGAAGAAGAATCCCGAAGCTCCCCTCCCCGCAACGGCCTCTTGATTCAATCACAAACCCCTGGTCAATTCGGGCCGGCTTCTCCGAGGCCGGCCAGCTCATTCTCTTTTCCGATCTAACATGAACGTTTTTCTGGATCATCAGTCCGCCACGCCTCTCCTGCCGGAGGTGTTCGAAGCGATGAAGCCGTTCTTCCTCGAGGCGTTTGGGAACCCAAGCTCCCTCCACCAACACGGCCTCCGTGTTCGGGATGCCCTGACAAAAGCCCGACGCCAGATGGCTCAGCTCATCAATGCTGAGAGTGAAGAGGAGATCTTCTTCACATCCGATGGCACCGAATCCGCAAACCTGGCTGTGAAAGGCGTCGCCTACGCCAATGAACGCAAAGGCAAACACCTGGTGGTTTCCGCCACCGAACATCCGTCGGTCATCAACTCCGTCGAGTTCCTTGAGAAACAAGGCTGGCAATGCTCTCGCGTCCCCGTCGATGCCTTCGGACGCATCAAGCCCTCCGATGTCGAAGCTGCCATCACGCCACAAACCACCCTGGTTGCAGTTCACCATGTCAATCACGACATCGGAGCCATTCAACCCATCGCTCAAATCGGCCGGCTAACCGGCGAGAAGGGAATCCCGCTCTACGTCGATTGCGAATCATCTGCAGGATGGCTGCCCATTGACGTTCAAGCCATGGGAGCCAATCTGGTCTCATTTTCCCCTCATCGATTCTACGGGCCGAAAGGGGTTGGAGTGCTCTATCGAAACCGGAGGGCACGGATTGTCAGCATCCTCCATGGGGGCGTGCAGGAGGGAGGACGGCGAGCGGGAACAGAGAACGTTCCGGCGATTGTGGGGGGAGGGCTCGCTGCCGAAATCGCGGGTGCTCAGATGTCCCAGCGCGCAGCCCATGCCGCCCGCCTCCAGGAACGATTGTGGGACGGCCTTAAATCCCGGATCCCATACATCAAGCTCAACGGTCCTGAACCAGGCCCCGATCGCATCCCCACCAACCTGAACATCAGCACCGAATTCATTGAGGGCGAAGGCCAGCTCCTCAGCCTGGACATCGCTGGTATTGCCGTGGCGAGCGGATCCAGTTGCGTCTCGAAATCCCTGAAGATCTCCCATGTTCTGGCAGCCATCGGACTCGATCATGCCCTGGCGCAAGGCAACCTCATTCTAACTTTGGGCAAGGACAACACGGAAGCCGAGATCGACTATGTGGTGGACTCCTTTGCCAGGATCGTCACCAAACTCCGGGCGATGTCGCCCATGTGGGATGAGTTCGAGAAAGGAATCATCGACTCTGTCATCGCACCCACCGGCCGCGGCAAGTCCTTCTCCGCACACGCTGCTGACGTCTCGGGCAAGCGTGCACACTAGCCGGATGCCCCTCCGTGATCTGCTCCTCCACCACCATGCTGATCGATTGAAACTCTGATCGCTGCCATCCCTCTCCCCCCACCCAAACTTTCTAATCCTTCAATGCCCTCTCAAACAGAAGTCACCGACGCCCTGAAGACCGTCAAGTATCCCGGCTTCTCCCGCGACATCGTTTCCTTCGGACTCGTGAAGAATGTTGCCGCCAACCAGGGAGCCGTCAGCGTGCTCATCGCGCTCACCACTCCAAACGCAGAGGTCGCCCGTCAGGTGAAAGAGG
>VHDG01000124.1 GCA_016871475.1 Verrucomicrobiota bacterium | reverse complement strand
TCACTCGCGTGACTTCCTTCAACGAACTCACTCTTCGTGCATCCTCCACAGATGGTTGGTCAGTGGAGGATGCCAGTCCATGGACACGTCCCAAGGCCACCTATCTCAGGGACCCCTGGATGAAAGACACCCAGCAAACACTCGGCTGGCCTTGTGGGCACAGCCGTTATGTGAACCTCTTCCTCAACGGGCTTTACTGGGGTCAGTACAACCTCGCGGAAAGAACTGAGTCAACGTGGTTGGCAGAGAACTTCGGGGGGGAGCCTGAGGATTATGACATCATCAAGGATGTGAACGAGCTGGAGGCCGGATCCCGGGCCGCCTGGGATGCGATGATCGCGCAGGCATCAGCGGGACTGGCAACCGACGCTGCCTACTATCGGATCCAGGGAATGAAACCTGACGGAACCCGGGACCCTGCCCTTCCGAACTATCTGAACGTGGACAGCTTGATCGACTACATGGTTGTCCACATTTATGCCGGGGCCATTGATTGGCCCAACCACAACTGGTGGAGCGCACGACGCCGCACACCTGACAGCGACGGTTTCCGTTTCTTCACCTGGGATCAGGAGATTTCGAATATTTCACTCACGACCGAAACCACCTACACCAATGAAAGGTTTGAAGCCGTGTCCGGCCCGACACATTCCCCGGCCTTTCTATATGCAAGGCTGCGTGAGAACCGGCTGTTCCGCGCGCGTTTCGCAGCTCGAGCCATCGAGTTGACCACCGGGTTTGGTTCACTGACTCCCCTCCAGAACCAGTGGCGATGGCAACGACGGCAGTCGGAGATCGATCGCAGCATCGTGGCGGAGTCCGCCCGGTGGGGTGACAGCCGTCAGTCAACACCCCTCACCCGTGCCGACTGGCTGGCTGAGATGAATTGGATGCGCACGACCTACTGGCCGCAGATCCATCAGATTGCAGTGGGCCGTTTTCAGTCAGTCGGTCTGTATTCCACGTCGTCCCTGCCTGCCGTTTCCATCGTGCCGCCAGGAGGCGTAGTGACCCGGGGCACTCGCGTACGACTCTCGGGCGGTGGCCTGATCTACTACACCACGAACGGGCTGGACCCGGTGGCTCCGGGAGGTGAACCGACCAACGATGCCATGCTTTACTCCAACACTCTCCCCATCCAGGCCCGAACAGAGATTCGAGCACGACGGGTTTTGTCGGGAGCCGTGTCTGGTCTTTCCTCGGCCTTGTTCCTGACCTCCTTGGAAGTTGCGCCCGAATCCAGCCTGGCGGTTTCCGAGATACATTATCAACCCAACGCATCCGAGTCGGAGGAGTTTGTCGAGGTGTGGAACCGGTCTTCGACGCAGCATGCGATCGTTAGCGGATTGAGAATCTCCGGCGGGCTGGACGCAGTCTTTCCGCAAGGCCTGGTTCTCAAGCCGGGGGAACGCAGTGTGGCCGTACGGGATCCGGCCGCGTTCCAGCGTGTCCATGGGCCCCTTCGACCTGCGGCCGCAAAATTCGATGGCCAGTTGAACAACGGGGGGGATTGGGTGCATCTCCTGGGAGCATCAGGCGCCTCGGTGTCACGCTTCCGTTACGAGACCAGCGCAGGATGGTCCACATCGCCAAAAGGTCTCGGGCCATCACTCACCTTGATGCGATCGACGCAGGTCCTGGATCCCTCTGATCCGGCAAGCTGGCGGGCGAGCCTCACCCAAAGCGGCACCCCTGGTTGGAACGATGGCGACAGCTTTGAGGGCGATCCATTCGCAGATCGGGATTCGGACGGTTTGAATGCGTTGACGGAATACTTTCTGGGCACCGTTGATGATGACGTCGCTTCAGGTCGTGACCATCTGCCACGATGGGTGCGAAGCCCTGAAGGCTCCTTGGAACTGCGTCTCATCCGGGCGCGAGGTTCAGACCAGACAGTGTTCCACTGGGAGAGCTCCGAAGATCTACGTCAGTGGACGAGAGACCCTGGGATCGGTGAGGCGGAGAGCTGGATCCGAGAGGAGTTGGAAGAACTGTCGTGGAAGCTGTCCACAACCCACCCCGCTCGAAGATTTCTCCGCCTGCGATTGGAACTGAGGTAGCGGCGTAAACAAGCGGGCAGAGCGCGAGCATCCTGAAGGATGGAGAACAAATCCGGGCCTCTCGCCTCTCCCTCCGAAGTCGGACACACGGTTCGTGTTTCACCCACAGGACGTGCCCCCCAACCCCATCACGCCGATGACCAACCCCCGTGGGGAACGCACGCCCCCCCCTGGGAGCGCTGGCGTCCCCGCCGGCCTCTTGCCTGCTCATCGCCCCACGCCGGCGAGACGCCAGCGCTCCCAGCCAGAAGGGCGGCCACGAACCACACCCGTTCGACACCCCGATGTTCCGCGCTGCGCGCAGGTCACCACTCGGCGCTCATCCGATCGGCCTTCTGTGCAAAACGACCCCTTCGGTTTTCCCGTCCAGTTGATCTCTCACCGACTTTATCCGCTCGCGAATGAAACGTTTCAGCTGGTGTGCGGGGCGGTTCGCACCCTGCCCGTCTTCTCCCGGAACTCGCTTGTGAATCTGGTCGCTGATGGCCTGCTCGAACTTGCGCAGCCGGAACGATGATTCTGCTGCAATCGGGCTCCGAACGACTTCGGCGAGCTCGTCGATGCGTTTGAAAAGAGGCTGGGTCCGGAAGGGACCTGCCAGCAACCGTTCGAGCTCGTTCCGATACAACTCACGAAACTCGGGCACTTCAAACATCCGCTCGAGCAGACGGTGTTCTCCGACCCATGGACGCCAGATGCTCGCCTGCGCCCGATCTGATCTGGACCCCAGCAGGAAGAACCCGCCCCAACACAGGTCAAGATCCCAGGGGATGATCCCAAACGTGTCCGTCTTGTTATCCAGGTAGAGATAGAAGTTCTGCCCGTTGGACAAAAAACTGTCGTAATTGGAAAGCATGACCTCACAGGCCAGGTAGCGGGCGAACTTCGGGAGGTCGAAAAACTCCCCGGCCTTCCTCATGAACTCATCCTTGTCAGCAAGCGTGAGGAGCTTTGAGAACTCAATCACCCGCTGGAGCTGGGCAACAGACGCCTTGGTCTTCAGGTCGTAGATCTCGCTGTAGGCTTTCCAATCATCGCCCAAATACTTGAACAGTTCGTAGGTCACCGGTTTGAAAATGGGAGTGGATTTGGATTCAAATCGAGAGCTGGCGAAACTGGCATCAACGGGTTCCAGCAGGAGATAGAGCCCCAGCGGTTCGGGAGCAGCCCTGCCTTCCACTTCAATCGTCAAATAAGAGTAGGCCGTCCTGGAAGCGGGAACCCCGGCCGCACGAAAGAACTCATACCCCAGCGCGTCGCTCAGGCAGGAGTAATCGTTGATCATGTTGTTGAACGTCAGCTCATCCACATCTCCCATCCGCTGCCCCTTGGAGAAACGGTCCAGGTCCACTTTCAAAGGTCGCTTGGAGCCTGAGAGTGAAGCCAGAAAGGTTCCGTTCCCCTTGATTCGAACTGCGACATTCGAGAAGCGCAGACCTCCGAATTGCAGCTCGGCTTGAGCCCAGTCAAAGTTGTATCCCAGCACTCCCGCCAAACCGCTGCGTTGCGCATCCGGATTCCTGAGCAGCGCAGATCCGTCGGGTTGAAGCCAGTGAGGCAGGGGTGCTGACTCCGTGGGTTGCAGGGCTCGCCACGCTTCGGAAGTAAAGTGCAGGCTGGCTTCCCAGATGGTTTCGCTCTGGTACAAGTCCGCCTCGTTCTTCACCGCAGCCGCGTTCCGCGCTGGGACCGAGGCTGGACGTTTCCAAGGTTGAGTGGTTTGCGCCAGTCCTTCGACGCTCTGAGCCTCCCGCTTCACCGACCACACGACAGCAGCTTTCATCAGCCGGCTGTGCCCCGATGCGGCGCTCCAATGCCAGAGAAGCGCGATGACTGAGACCATGCCCAGGAGCACGCATGGGGTCCCGATGGCGATGCGCTTGGTCCACCGCCACCAAGCCAGGTTTCGGAGAACCTTCCTCGCCAGCTCACCTGGCGCAGGCTTTGAGTTGCCCGTTCGGACCGGATGTAGAATCGCCTCGTAAAGCTCAGCGGGAACGTCGGAGGTGCAAACCCGTGCCTGAAGCCATGAGCCAAGTTGATCAGCCGTGACTCGACGCCCGTATCGCTCCAGTTCATTGCGCAGCTGCAGCATTGCCAAGGTCACCTGTTCATTGGCTCTGGGAGAGATCGCTGAGCAGCCACCCGGCCAGGCGTGCTCCAGCAAGAGCACCTGATGCCCTTTGGACAAGCGATCCATCGATGCTTCCAGCTCGAACCCGATAAAGGGCAGCGGATCCGATTCGATGGGTGGCGGGGATGGCTGTGGACTGAAGCGCGACCCTGTTCGCTGTCGGCAGGCGCGCCGGGTGATTTGGTACAACCAGTGTCCGATCGATGTGGATCGTCCCAGACGATTCCTCCGGCGATGAAACACCTGAAATACAGCAAGGGTGACTTCCGTCGCCAGCGATGGATCACCGAGTCTTCGGAGAGCGGAGGCATGGACCATCGGCAGCCATCGTTCCACGGCCAGCTCGAACTTATCGCTTGGGTCAGGCTGCTTCAGTTCATCCGACATAATGCTTGATCATTCCCAGCTTGAACCATGCGTTCCAAGCATCTTCTCCGAGGACGTGACCCTTCGGGCGCATCTCACTCGTCGCACCTCGCGTCCGTCCCCCTCCCCTTCCCTTCCCTTCCCCTCGTAATCGTAATCGAAGCCCCGTGAATCGCTCTCGAAACCGGGGTCGAGTGTGGAGATGCCACAGAAGAGGGTGGTACCACAGCGGAAAACAGTCTCACGGCATGAAGTAAGCGGGCTAGGGAGGGCTAAGGAGGAAACCCGATACTGAGTTTGATGGCCGAATACTCAGGGTGGATCTCTCCCGTCTGGGTTCGGATCACAAGAGGTGGTTCGCGCCAGGTTTGATTTCGTTGCGCGGGTGGGAGATCGGCTGAGCGCATGAGAACAAATACCCCGACGAGCGGGGCGTCTCCTTCTCGGAAGATCACGGGTCGTTCCCGGATCAAGCTGAGTTGGGAACGTGATGCGCCCTCGATCAATCGATGTCGCTGTGGATCAGAGAAGGGAAACACCAATGAGAGAATGCCACCCGGTGCCAGGTGACGACTCGCCACTGCGCAATAGTCTCCAACATCCCCTCGGAGCTCGAATCGACAAGCCACTTTTTGGGGATGATCGCCAGGCAGTCCATCACTCACGGGAAAGTACGGAGGGCTTCCCAGGATCAGGTCGAATGTTTCCTCCGGACCCAGGATACCCGGAGTTCGGAAGTCACCAGAACGGATGGAAATCCGGGAGGACAGACCATTGTAACCGGCAGATTTACGGGCGAGATCGACGCTTATTTCCTGGGCCTCGATGGTGGTCAGGACGGCACCTGGGAGCCGCCATGCGACGATGGTCGCGACTGTTCCGATACCTGAGCCCAGGTCGAGCACTTTGGAAGCAGAAGGGCACCAGGACGAGCCGTACCAAGCGACGAGCAGATCATCTGTTGAGAAACGGTGGCCGTCCTTGAGTTGAAAGAGTTTGAAGTGCCCGCTGATGGCATCGAGGGATTCACCGGGACCGGCCTGGATATCGGCGAGGCGTCCTGGGGGAATAACGCCTGGGATGGTCCAATCTTTGAACTGAAGGGGGATCTGGGAACGGTCGATGGATGCCATGGTAGTTAGTTAGACGGCGGTCATTGTGGGGGACGTGGACGTTGGAGAGCGAAGCAAAAAGAAACCTGGCTTGATATGTTTGGCGAAGTGGGTAGGTTTTCGCGCATTCGTTAGTTGTGACGCCAGCTTAGCTCAGCGGCAGAGCAACGGTTTTGTAAACCGTGGGTCGTCGGTTCAATCCCGACAGCTGGCTCCAGCCTTCGCTACCCGAAGGGAAGCGAGGCT
The DNA here is from genome assembly GCA_016871475.1 of Verrucomicrobiota bacterium. GTDB lineage: Bacteria > Verrucomicrobiota > Verrucomicrobiia > Limisphaerales > UBA11320 > UBA11320. The sequence goes on along the minus strand of VHDG01000124.1, from coordinate 2,752 downwards.
GCCATAGCTCCAAGCGAAGGCGGAAGCCTACAAGGCGAAGGCGGGCCCTTCCGATTTCCCAACCCAGCTACGGCTAGGCAAGCCACCCTTCTGACCCGACATCGACTCTGACGTTGATGATCGATACCCGCGGGGAGTGGATATCCCGCCCCTGGGAGCGCTGGCGTCTCGCCGGCCTTTGGATTGCGCATCTGCGTAGCCTACCAAGCCGCGGAGAGCTTCTAATTTGCGCACATTCTCTCAGCGATGCGACGTCTCAACGCCACCGTGTTGAGCGGGGTCCAACGCAGCCATCGCCGCAAGATGCCCATCTGCGTCCGAAGCTCATCGCCGGAAGCGACCGCCGCAAGCAATGTCCTGGCAGCGTGCTCCACTCGGATCACACTCTCATTAACTCCAAGGACCGCCATGTCGGCCTTTTCAGCAACGTCAGTTCCTGATCCACGCAACTTCAACACTCGGAGCACCGCGCTTTCACCCAGGTACACCTGAATGATCATGTCGCTCAGCGCCATCAAAACCTCCTGCTGCTCTGCCAGCTTCTCTCCGAACTTCTGATAGGCAATGCCCGACAGCAACAGGATGGTTCTCTTGGCGCTCTCCAGCCAGTTGCGGGAAGTGACAAGGCTGTCACTGGATTCCTCAGGTGCCGGGGCATCGAGGACTGACTTGGACACTTGGGTGACTGCCGCCATGAGCGGAAAGCGCCCTCGTTGAGCCCGGCGCAGGAGAGTTCCCGGAATGAACAGCCGGTTGATTTCGTTGGTTCCTTCAAAGATACGGTTGATCCGGGAATCACGATACCCACGCGCCGCCGGGAACTCCTCGGTGTAGCCATAGCCACCATGAATCTGGAGCGTCTCATCCGCCACCCGGTCGAGAGCCTCGCTGCATGCCACCTTAAGGATCGAACATTCCAGGGCTAACTCATCCAGTGCTCGTGGAAAAGCGGGCTGCATGGAGTCCATCGTCTCACCGGTCGCCATGACTTCGTCGATGCCTCCCGCGGTCCGGTAGGCAGCACTCTCCGCCGCAAACACCAGCGAAGCCATCTCCGCGAGTTTGTGCTGGATCAAACCGAAGCTCGCGATGCGTCGTCCGAACTGTTCCCGCTCGTTGGCGTAGCGGACAGCGATGCGCATCAGATCCCGCGACGCGCCCACGGCTCCCGCTCCCAAACCAAACCTGCCAAAGTTGAGGATATTGAAGGCGATGTAGGCACCCTTCCCAACTTCTCCGAGCACATTCTCCACGGGCACGACCACGTCCTCGAGAACCACTCGTCGGGTGGAGGAGGTCTTCAAACCGAGTTTGTGTTCCTCCTTTCCTGTCGAGACTCCGGCGAAGGTCTTCTCGACCAGAAAGGCGGTGACATGCTGGCCATCCACTTTTGCGAAGACCGTGAAGAGATCGGCCCAGCCGGCATTTGAGATCCACATCTTGGTTCCGTTCAGGACGTATCCGCGGCCGTCCGGAGTCTTCACGGCCTTGGTGCGCATGGCGAGCGCATCGGAACCGGACTGGGGTTCACTCAAACAATAAGCAGCCATCCATTCTCCGGTGGCGAGGCGTGGAAGGTAACGGGTCTTCTGGTCTTCATTGCCAAAATAGACCAGGGGCTGTGTGCCAATGCCTGAGTGAGCTCCGCAAGTCACCCCGAACCCGCCCAGGCGTGTCAGCTGTTCCGCGACCCCCATCGAATCTCGTTTTCCAAGACCCAGCCCACCGTAGGCCTCGGGCACTTCCACCCCGAGAAGTCCGATCTGACCGGCCTTCTTGAACAGCTTTTGTGCAAGACCCTCCGTCTGATGCTCCAGGGCCTCCACCTGTGAAAGCACTTCCTTGTCCATGAACTTTTCAGCCGTGTCGGTCATCTGTCGCTGATCGCTCGTCAGTTCCTCCGGAATAAACACGCTCGAGGGGTCTGAGGGTCCCAACAAGAATGCGCCTCCGGTCAAATGCGGGGGTAATGGCTTCGTCATAGGTAATCCTTAGGTTGATGCTGAGGTCGTTGAAATTCGTTTGGCCCGATGATGGGTGAAGCATCGGGCTGAGCCCGGTTTTCTAGCAAGCCTGTGGTCATAGCAGTCCCAATCTCTCAGCCAGCCATTCGGCAACGTCCTTCACCGGAACGCCGGCGCCAGCCGCGGCAACGCCATCCGTCATCATCGTGAGACAGAATGGGCATCCTACGGCCACCGCGGCAGCGCCCGTTGCCAGTGCTTCCTTCGCTCGCTGGGTTGATACTCGCTGTTGGGGCGGCTCTTCCATCCACATCCTGCCTCCGCCTGCGCCGCAACAGGAAGTCTTCGATCGACAACGCGACATCTCGGGCATCGTCGCGGGGTCGGATCCTCCCAAGGCCGCTTTCAAAACTTCCCGAGGCTCATTGTGAATCCCATTCACACGAGCGAGGTAGCAGGGGTCGTGATATACCACCGGCAGGGCGCCCGCGCCGCCAGCGGTTCCAGGGATCTTTAGTTTTCCCTCCTGAAGCAGGCGTGCGAGAAGCTGCGAGTGATGAACCACCTCGTAGTTGCCTCCGAACTGCGGATAATCCTTGAGCAACGCATTCACACAGTGCGGACAATTCGCAACGATCCTGCGCACCCCGTAGCCATTCAGGGTTTCAATGTTCGCCTGGGCGAGTTCCTGAAATAGAAACTCGTCTCCGAGGCGTCGTGCAGAATCCCCGGTGCAACGTTCCTCCTTGCCGAGGATGGCGAAGTCCACCTCGGCCGCCTGAAGGAGG
>VHDG01000123.1 GCA_016871475.1 Verrucomicrobiota bacterium | reverse complement strand
AAAGCTTCGTCGGGGCTTGAGCAGAAACCTTCCTGGACCAATGCCCGCGCGATATGAGGCCGGCCCGGGCTTTTGCAGCCAGCGAGTTTCCAAACGACATCGACTGATAGCGGCACACCTGCCTCGTTCAGCCTGGCCACCATGCTGAGCACCCGGTCCTGCCGAACTTGCTGGTAGTGTGAAAGTCGATCGAGCAGGGCTTCGCAGCCTGGGTTCAGGCAATAGCCCAGAATGTGTATTTCGTCCCCCGCAGGAGTGGCAGCCGTGAATTCACAGCCTGTGATGAAGCGTATGCCCAGCTCCTGGCATGGGGCCTCCATGTGGGTGCAGCCTTCTATGGTGTCGTGATCCGTCAGTGCGATGGCGTTGAGGCCGTGGTTGGACGCGGCGGCGGCCAGCTCCTCCGGTCCGAAGGTGCCATCGGAGAACCGTGTGTGAAGATGGAGATCGGCGTACACAACAACAGCGAGGCGGGCTCAGGACTCCACGCCGCTCCTCAAAGGACGGAGCAGATCGCCTTTAATCCGGTCAAGGATGCCGTTGACGAATTTCCCGGATTCGGGTGTGGAGAATCGTTTCGCGATCTCCACCGCCTCGTTGATGCTGACCACGGGAGGGATGTCGGTGCGGAAGCGCATCTCGTAGGCGGCGAGGCGGAGGATGTTTCTGTCCACGGCCGCCATACGCCGCAAGTCCCAGTTGTGCGCGTGTTTTTGGATTTCAGCATCGAGAGCGTTCTGGTTCTCCAGGACACCGCGGATCAGCCGTTCAGCGAACAGCCGCAAAGCAGCGTCATCCGAGGTGGGGGGCGGGGGAGGATCCGGCATCGGATTTGAGGGATCAGCCACCTCCGCCAGAGCGGCGAGGCGTTGAGATTCAAAAAAATGATCCAGCGAATCCACCAAAGATTCAGGTGGGTTCATATCGTGCTGATACAGGAATTGGAGAGCCTTTTCCCGAGCCCTTCTTCGCATGCCCATGGCCTGAACCTTGCCTGAACAAAGGCGATCCGGAGAAGGAAATAAATCAATGCCCTCTCATTGGCTGCAACCCGCCCATTTCAGCCCGAATCGGGCCAGATATTTGCCCGGAGTCGGCGTCAGCGGTGTGTTTGCGGTTGGACCCACGCGACTCGGTGCTGACCCATGCCATGGTTCTGGCTGGGTTGCCGGGCGGCGGGACGAACTGCAGCGCCCTTTTGCGCCGCCCGAGCTTCAATCATCATCATCATCGTCTGTCACCTTCACCACCGCCCATTCAGGGTAAGGCACGGCCGTGCCCTTCATGGCTCGCCAGAGAATCCGGTTCAACACGTCCTCGGGGGCCTTGTCCACCTGCCTGAAATTAATCCGGGCCGATCGCAAGGCGTCGCGACGCAGTGCGGGATCCACGATGGCTCGTGGCTCCGGGTTCATCTGATCCAGCGGTATCCTGTTGGGAACTGCCACAAATGGCCGGAAGTCAGGCTGCTCCTTGAAGCAGTCGAACATGGGTGTCGCAGTTCCATCGAATTGGTTCATGGGTGGTAGCCCCAGAATCTGCTCCATGGTTCGTATCAGGCTCGTTGTGTTGTATTGCGTGCTCACCACTTCGCCCCGTTTGGTGTAGGGGCTGATGACATACGCCGTGGTGCGGTAACCGCTGACATGGTCCCATCCGGCCTGAGGATCGTCCTCGATGGCAAAGATCGCCGTCTCCTTCCAGAACCGGCTGTGGCTGAACGCCTGGACGATCTGTCCGAAGGCGAGGTCGTTATCGGCAACGCAGGCTGCGGGTGTGGGGGAGCCTGCGCTGGTGCCGCTGGTGTGGTCGTTGGGCAGGCAGATGATCACCAGGCGGGGCATCTCGCCTTTGCGTTCCCATTGGGCCAGGGCATTGGTGATGTAGCGCGAGCGCCAGACGTCGGGCACCTCCATGGTCCATCCGACGTAGTCGGTGGGGGTGAAGGGACGCATGCTTTCCACGCTGGGTCGGCTTTCGATGTGCACTTCTCCTGCGCCATGCAGAAATTCCGCCCAGTAGTCGTTCCACCCGGGAGATCCCTTGCGCGCGCGATCTTTCCATCGACAAAGCGGCGCGGCGAACTCACCGAAGTTCCACACTGTGACCTGATGTTTGAGTGCGTTGTCCCAGAGGAAGCCTGAAGGAGCATAGGCAAGAGCGTCCTCATCATCCTCTCCCATGCCGTCGGGATAGCTTCGGGGCCAGCCCGCAAAGGATCTTTCCAGATAGTCGGTTCCGAAGGCGGTGGTGCTCCACTGGTGTCCGTCCGCGCTCAGGATCCCGCTGCAATAGGTGTTATCCAGCAGAACGAACTCGCGAACCATCTTGTGCTGGTTGGGGGTGACCTCCTCGCCAAAGATGCAGAGTCGCGGGTCGCCGTTGCCGCGTCCAATGGCGCCAAACACCTGATCGTAGGTGCGGTTCTCCTTGATGATATAAACCACGTGCTTGAAGACGCTGGGTTCGCCGATTCGTTCCGGGACTGGACGAGGCGGTTGGCCGGGACGAGGCTTTTGAAGTGCCAGCGGGAGTTGTTCCCGTCGGTAGTTGTCCCACACCTGGGCTGACAATCTGGGGAGTTCCTTGCGCGAGGGTTCCTTGAGAATGGAAAGGGTTCCCGAGTAGTGGTGCGAGTTGAAGCCGTGGGCTTCCGAGCGCTCCTGCTTCCTCGGGCTGCTTGGATGGCCTTTGATGTTGGCCACCAGCAGCTGACGCCGGACGGGGTCGTGCACGACGGCTCCGGGGAACCATCCCACAGGCGCCAGCCCACGGAGCTTTGAGTTCTTTCGAGCCGGTGAAAAATCCACCACCGCGATGGCATTCTGTGTGCCATTGGCGATGTAGAGGGTCCTCCCGTTGGGTGTGAAGGCGAGGGCGTTGGGTGAGGCTCCGAACAGATCCGCCGGGTTTGGCTTCACCCAGATGGTTTCCACCACGGTATCGTTCCTGGTCTCCAACACACTCAGGTTGTCGCTCCCCGCGTTGGCGCATACCACGTAATTCTTATCGGGGGAAACAGCCAGTGCCGAGGCATGCAACTGGGTGAGCACCTGGGTGAGCACAGCTGCCGCGCCCTCTCCGTTCCCAGCCACTTTCACCACGGTCACAGAGCCTTCGTTGGCAATGTGTCTGACGGGGTCCACCCTCACCAACGTTCCACGGCCGGCAGGCCCGGTGAGATCCCCCGGCCCCGGAGCACGCCCTCCCCAGTTGCTCACATAGGCTTTCCCGTTTGCGAGAACCACATCGAAAGGGGCCACTCCGACAGGGAAAACTCGCAGCACCTTTCCCGTCGCCGTATCGAGTTCGAGCAGCTGGTTCGAGAGGTTTCCACACACGTACAAACGCCGGCCGTCAACCGACACCGCGAGCCCGGAAGGGATCTCCTCCTTCCGCCTGGGAGCGTCTGCTGGAGGAAGAGGGATCGCGTGGGAGGGAGAGACGCTGCCGTCCTCCCCCACAGAGAAGACCTTGATGCTGCCGTTCACGTTGGAGAGGTAGATGCGGCGCCCGTCGGGTGAGAACACAAGGCCGGTGAAGCTCAGCTGGCCCTTCGTGTCCGGCTTGAGGATGTGGGCGGAAGGCGCTGCAGGCAGGGGTTCGTTCTGACCTTCGCTGGGGAGACCGATCCGCTGAAGGATGGCTCCTGAACCAGGATGGAACACCACAAGCTCACTCGTCTTTCCCGCGGTGACTGCAAACTTTCCGTCGGGAGAAAGAGCGAGTGCCTGGGGACGCATTCCGGGAAGATCAACCGTAACACCTGTGGGAGTAAGTGTTTGGTTAACCGGGGTGACGACTCTGCTGGTACCTGGCACCGGCCCGACGGGCTCGCGTGTGGATCGATAGCCCGTGGATGCAGGTTGCGCGGCAAGGTGAGCAGCCGCGAGCAGCAGGAACTGGGCGGGTGCGGAACGCATTAGAAGATGCATCGCGGCATCTATCCAGCCAGCCGGGGATCCTTCAATCCCATTTCGCAGCGTATCCTCTTCTTAACCGCTGCTTATACTGCCAGCGAGTGGTTGTCAGATGCAGGGCGGGGACGGATATTCCGCCCGTTGGTGCACACAACCGATGCCAGTCTAGCCCCTGTCTTCCGCCTGACTTCTCTCAGGAAGATTTACGGATCTGGAACCTCCGAGGTGCGGGCGTTGGACGGGGTGGATCTCGAGCTTTACCACGGTGAGTTGGTGGTTCTCCTGGGTCCGTCCGGCAGCGGCAAAACCACGTTGCTCAATCAAATCGGAGGCCTCGACACCCCTTCGTCGGGCGAATTGTGGCATCAGCGGCAGGAGCTGACACGGGGCACCGATGTCGAGCTCACAGCCTACCGGCGTCGACACGTGGGGTTCGTCTTTCAGTTCTACAATCTCATTCCCAGCCTGACCGCCCGCGAAAACGTCGCCCTGATCACCGAGATCGCACCCAATCCGATGTCTCCTGAAGAGGCTTTGGACATGGTGGGTTTGGCGAACCGGATGAACCATTTTCCAGCCCAGCTCTCGGGTGGGGAGCAGCAGCGTGTCGCGATCGCGCGGGCGATCGCAAAACGTCCCTCTGTCTTGCTCTGCGACGAGCCCACCGGCGCGTTGGATTTGAAGACCGGGATTGTCGTCCTGGAGGCGGTCGAGCGTGTGAATCGCGAGATGGGCAGCCTCACGGTCATCATCACACACAATGCGGTCATGGCTGAGATGGCGGACCGCGTAATTCACTTTGCCGATGGTCGCGTCCAGCGAATCACCCACAACGAACGGCGGGCACCCGTGGCCAGCCTGCATTGGTGATGCCAGGCCAGCTCGATCGAAAACTTTGGCGGGATCTGGCGCGGATGCGCGGCCAGGCCGTTGCGGTGTCGTTGGTCATGGGGTGCGGGCTCGCGATGCTGATCATGGCGCGGAGCCTGATAGCCTCCCTGGAGTTCGCGCGTGAATCCTATTACCAGGCGCATCATTTCGCCGACGCCTTTGCCCGGTTCAAGCGCGCGCCGCTTTCCCTTCTGGACGACTTCCGGAGGATTCCGGGCCTGGCGGAGGCCGAGGCCGGTGTCGGGATCCAGGTCACACTCGACATCCCCGGCCTTGAAGAGCCGGCTTCAGGAATGGTGCACTCGCTTCCCGAGCGGGGGGATCGACACTTGAACCGCCTCTTCCTGCGTCATGGCAGATGGATCGAGCCGGATTCCAGGGGTGAGGTCCTGGTGGGGGAAGCCTTTGCTGAGGCCAACTCGCTGACGCCGGGCAGTCAGCTGAAGATGATTCTCAACGGGAAACTCCAGCAGGTGAGAGTCGCCGGGATTGTGCTTTCGCCCGAATACGTCTTCGAAGCCCGTCCCGGATCCGCACTGCCGGACAACCGGACCTACGGGATTTTCTGGATGCCTTACCGGGAACTGGCTTCGTCTTACCAGCTCTACGGGGCGATGAACGAAGTGGCGATCAAGTTTTCCCCGGGAGCCAGCGAGCGTGGCGTGCTTGAGAAGGTGGACCAGTTGCTGGAGCCGTATGGTGGGCGTGGTGCCTATGCCCGGAAGGATCACCCTTCCCACATTCGAGTGACGGACGAGATCCGTGTTCTGCAAATCCTTTCGATAGGATTTCCAGTCGTGTTCCTCGGAGTGGCTGCATTCATGACACACGCGGTTCTGTCCAGGCTGCTGAACTTGCAGAGAGAGCAGATCGCGATTCTCAAGGCGTTCGGTTTTTCTGAAGGAGCGATTGCCGGGCATTATCTCAAATTCGCTTTTGTGTTTGTGGCTGCCGGGGCCTGCTTCGGGGTTTTGGGAGGAATCGGGTTGGGAAATGCCTTGGTGCAGATGTATCACATGTTCTTCCGCTTTCCGGCCCTGGAGTTTCGCCTGGATGCTGCTGCTGTCGGATGGGCCTGCCTGGTGGGCGTGGCCGCCGCCTCTCTCGGAGTGCTTGGATCCATCCGCAAGGCAGCTGGGATTCCTCCCGCTGAAGCGATGCGACCCGAACCGCCGGCTTCGTTTCGACCTTCGATCGCGGAGCGGCTCGGGTTGACGAGGTGGATTCCGATCACGCTTCGAATTGCCCTGCGCAATCTGGAGAGGAAGCCACTTCAGGCGCTTTTGACGGCTGGAGGTCTGGCGTTGGCGACTGGCATCCTGATTATTCCGAATGCCTTTCGAGACAGCGTTCAGGAGGTGCTGGAGTTTCAGTGGGATGTGATCCAGCGACAGGATGTGAGCCTGGGGCTCGTGGAACCGGAGAGCTCAGGTGTTGTTCATGCCTTGTCGCGGTTGCCGGGTGTGGTGTCCATGGAAGTGTTTCGATACACAACCGTTCGTGTTCGAAGCGGACGAATTCACCGGCAGGTGCTTCTGGAGGGTCTGGATCCGGACGACCGGCACATGCGGGCAGTGGACAAAGACTCGAAGCTCGTTCGCTTGCCTGCGGAAGGAATCGTGCTTTCGAGCAAGCTTGCTGAAGTGCTCGGAGTAAGGCTGGGGGATCTGGTGCAGGTGGAAGCTCTGGAAGGTCGGCGTCGTATCATACAGACGCCCGTAGTGGGGTTGTCGGAGGAATTTGCGGGGATCATCGCGCGGATGGATCGCCGGGCGGTCAACCGGCTGATGGGTGAAGGGGACTGGATCACAGGTGCCAGTTTTCTGGTGGACCGCGCGCTATGGAGGCAGTTTTTGGCGGCGCTGAAGGAGACCCCCCGGGCCAGCTGGGTGGTCATCAAGCAGTCATTGAGAGATAACTTTCGCAAGACAACCGCTGCCAGCATCAACCTCATCCAATCGATCTATCTGACCTTTGCCACGGTCGTCGCGTTCGGTGTGGTTTATAACAACACGCGCATTTCCCTGGCGGAACGTTCGCGTGAGCTGGCGACGCTGAGAGTGATTGGCTTCTCGCAGCGCGAGGTGGGTTCAGTGCTTGTATTGGAACTGCTGATCCTGGCTTTGATCGCCACTCCGATCGGGTTGCTTTTGGGCACCGGCTTTGCCCATGGAATCATTGGAGCTGTGAATACGGAGACGGTGCGGCTGCCGCTGGTTCTCAGCCTTCGGAACTACACTTTCGCGGCTGCCGTCGTGGCGGCAGCCTCCTTCATCTCCGCCTTTTTCGTGCTGCGATCGCTGAATCGGATCGATCTCGCAGCCGCATTGAAAGCTCCCGAATAAAGGTCTCTATGCAAGAAATGGATCTGGATAAACGTGGTTCGCGTCTCCCCTGGCTCATGGGGGTCGGAATCATTGCATTGGTGGTGGCAGGGTTGTGGCCGCGGCCTGCACGTGTGGAAACGGCCGTCGTTGCCGAGGGCCCCTTGCGCACCTTTGTCAGAGAGGAAGGGCGTACTCGCATTCGATACCGGTACACTTTGAGCGCACCTGTGGCTGGATGGCTGCGACGTGTCCCCTACAAGGCGGGGGCGATTGTGGAGTCGAACAGCCAGGTCATGGCGGTGTTGGATCCACTGCCTCCCTCCCTCCTGGATTCCCGGACCCGTTCCCTTGCGGAGGCGCGTCGGGATTCTGCCGAGTCCCATTTGAAAAAGACCGAAGCCAAGCACCGCTTCGCAAGGATTGAACTGGAGCGGGCCGAACGTCTTTACGAAGCCCGAACCGTCTCGAGCCAGGAACTGGAGCAGGCGCAATGGCGGGAGACTCTGGCATCGCGAGAACAGGCCGAGGCGGAGTCGGCGTTACGGCAGGCTGAAGCGGAACTACGCGAATACGGGGCGGGATCGGCGGGGCCTGTGAAGCCGATCGAGATTCGTTCGCCGGTGTCGGGCAAGGTGCTCAAGGTGTTTGAGGAAAGCAGTCGAGCGCTGCCAGCTGGGACACCTTTGATGGAGATTGGCGATCCCACTGATCTGGAAGTGTTGGTGGAGGTTCTGTCGCGGGACGGGGCGGCGATTGTGGCCGGATCTGCTGTGGAGCTCGAGCAGTGGGGTGGGGTGGTGCCGTTGAAAGCCGTTGTGCGCCATGTGGAGCCGGCGGCATTCACCAAGGTGTCGGCGTTGGGGGTGGAGGAACAGCGAGTCCACGTGGTGGCTGATATTATTACTCCCGCTTCAGAAAGATTGGGATTGGGCGATCAGTATCGGGTGGAAGCAAGGATCATCACCTGGGAAAGCGCGAAGGTATTGAAGCTGCCTGCGGGAGCATTGTTCCGCAGGCAGGAGAGTTGGAACGCGTTTGTGAGGTCGAAGGGCCGTGCCGAGTTGAGGAACGTGACGGTTGGGAGGAGCAACGGCGTGGAAGTGGAGGTTTTGGATGGGGTAAAGGTGGGGGAAGAAGTCATCCTTTACCCGAGTGACCGGGTCGAAAACGGGGCGCGAGTTGAGCGCGTTGAGATCCAGTAGTGAAAGAGCAGAACATGATCTCGATGTGCTTGAACAGAGTGGTGACTGCGCTCATGAGAGTGTGGAAAACGGCCTGCGAATGGATGAGTAAGGCGGACGAGGTAGGCAAGTTTTGCCGGATGAAAAATGTGATTCATGAAAAAACTTATTGCCATGAGTTTGGATTTTCACATATCACACCCCGCAAATGCACCGTTTTGGTGGGGCTGACAAACTGTTTTTGTCTGCCGAAATCTTGAAACGTTAATTAACGAACAAACATATCGCAGGGGGAACAGAGAGAATGAAATTGAATCAATGGACATTGGGATTGGCGGCCGTCGGTCTGGTC
>VHDG01000122.1 GCA_016871475.1 Verrucomicrobiota bacterium | reverse complement strand
GACACGCAATCAGGTGATCAGCTTCATCGTGTCCATCGTGATCTGCTTCTTCCTGATCGCGGTTGGCTGGAATCCTGTGACGGAGTTCCTGTCGGGCATCCTGCCTGAGAAGATGGTCGACCTCGTGGCGACGTTCAGCGTTCTCCCGCACTTTGCCGGATTCCAGCGCGGGGTTCTTGACTCGCGTGACCTGTTCTTCTTCGTGTCGATCATCGCTTTCTCGCTGTTCTGCACGAGTGTGATCATCCGCAACATCCGGTCTGGCAACTGAGACCTTCAACCCCTTCATCCAGCTTATGAATCAAAAGCAAACAGAGAAGCTGCTCTATTCCGTGGCCGGGGTGGCCATCATGTTCGGCATCATCGTCGCGGTGAACATCATCCTCAGCTTCGCCAAGACGCGCATCGACCTGACCGAAGAGAAGCTCTTCACGTTGTCAGAGGGCACCCGGAAGATCATCAACCAGCTCAATGAGCAGGATGCCACCGCCGAAATCCGCTTCTACTTCAACAACGACAGGGATGTCCATCCGGTCATCAAGAACTACGCCCAGCGCATCGAGGATTTGTTGGGCGAGTTCAGCCAGGCGTCGAAGGGACGGATTGAGATCAAGAAGCTCAATCCCCAGCCGGATTCGGATGAAGCCGATGCCGCACGCCTGGACGGGATTGAAGGGCATGCGATGGGCGGGATCGGGACGGAGGTTTATCTGGGGGTGGCGATTTCGATCGTGCCCGAGAAGATCGCGATTCCTTTCCTGGATCCACAGCGCGACACGCTGCTGGAGTACGACCTTGCCCGTGCGCTTTCCCAGGTCATGAATCCGAAGAAGGCTGTGGTGGGCATCATGACACCGCTCCCGATGTTTGGTCAGGCGATGAACCCGATGATGATGCGAATGGGGCAGCAGCAAGGTCAGGAGCCATGGATCTTCGTTCAGGAGCTCCAGAAGGATTTTGAAGTGAAGCAGATCCAGATGGATGTGGATTCCATCGATAGCGAGATCAAGGTGCTGGTGGTTGCCCATCCGAAGGACATTACTGACAAGACCCAGTACGCGATTGATCAGTTCATCATGCGGGGAGGGAAGCTCATTGCATTCCTGGATGCGATGTCGCTCGTGGACAAGCCCCAGAATCCTCAGAACCAGTTCATGGCTCAGATGCCGGGCGGGCCTTCCTCGCTGGACAAGCTTCTGAAGGCGTGGGGGGTGGAGTTTAAGAACACCCAGGTGGTGGCAGACCTGACCTATTCCACGATGCTCAACAGGGGGCAGCGCGGGGAGCCTGTTCCGACTTTCCTCACGGTCCCGGAGACGGGAGTCAACGCTTCCGATGTGCTCACGAGCCAGCTCAAGAAGGTGATGATCCCGTTTGGTGGGGCGTTCGCCGGAACCCCGGTGAAGGAGCTCAAGCAGACCGTGCTCTTGGAGACCACCAAGGATTCCCAGTTCGTTGACGGGATGCAGGCGCAGTTCAGCAGCAAGGATATCATCGACAAGTTCAATCCCTCCGGCACCAAGCAGGCCCTGGCGATTCGCCTGGAGGGCAAGTTCAAGACGGCCTTCCCGGATGGCAAGCCGGGCGAGGAGCCGAAGAAGGACAATGAAAAGGAGGGCGAGAAGAAGGACGACGCTCCAAAGTCCGACTCTTCGCTGAAGGAGGCCAAGCAGGAAGGCGTTGTGATCCTGGTGGGTGATTCTGACTTTGTTTACGACCAGTTCGCTGTCCAGGTTCAGAATTTCTTCGGGCAGAAATTGATGCAGTACTTCAACGACAACCTTTCCTTTGCACAGAACATGGTGGAGCTGCTGGCGGGCGATTCAAACCTGATCCAGGTTCGGAGCCGCGCGACATCCAGCCGTCCATTCACCGTCGTGAAGGAGCTGGAGACGGAAGCTCAGAAGAAGCACATGAAGACGATTCAGGAGCTGGAGGAGAAGCTCCAGCAGAGCCAGGCCCGCCTCAACGAGCTTCAACAGCACAAGAAGGAGTCCGGCCAGCGATTCGTTCTGTCGCCTGAACAGCAGGCTGAGATCACCAAGTTCCGGAAGGAAGAAGCTGAAGCCAAAGTGAAGGTGAAGCAGGTCAGGAAGGAACTCCGGAAGGACATCGAATCCTTGGAAGGCTTTTTGAAAGGTGTGAACATCGCTGGAATGCCATTGCTGATCTCAGCAGCCGGCATCGCTCTCTTCTTCATTCGCAAGAACCGATCCGCAGCCAAATGAACAAGAATCAATTCATCCTCCTAGTTGTCGTCGCCGTTGTCATCGGTGGCATCGGATACTCCCTTCGCAGCAAGCAGCAGGCATCCTGGACTCAATCCGCCGCCAAGATGGGCGACAAGGTGATTGAGAATCTCGATGTCAACAAAGTGGAGGCGATGACCATCAAGTCGCCATCGGGTTCGATCTCACTCGCGAAGAAAGGTGACATTTGGACTGTTCAGGAACGTTCCGACTATCCCGCGAACTTCGGGTCGATCCACGATTTCCTGATCAAGGCGATGGAGCTGAAGGTGGGGCAACCTGTCAAGGCGAGCGCCGGGCAATTGGGACGTCTTGAGCTGTCGGCTCCTGACAAGGGCACGAATGGAGGCACGTTGGTGGAATTGAAGGACTCCAGCGGCAAGTCGCTGCACACGATCGTTCTCGGGAAAAAAGTGATGCGCGAAGGTGGCGCCTCTGCCAGCCCGTTCGGCGGTGGTGGCGGGGGATTTCCGGTCGGACGCTACATCATGGTGGGAAATGATCCCAAGAATGTCTCCATCGTCTCGGAAGCTTTCGCTTCGATTGAACCCAAGGCCGGGGACTGGCTGGACAAGGACTTCCTGAAGGTTGAAAAGCTGAAAACCATCAGCGTCAGCGCGGAAGAAGCCACGAACAGCTGGAAGGCGGTGAGGGAAACGGAAAACGCCGAGTGGGCCCTGGCCGATGCGAAGGGTGAGGAGAAGTTTGATACGAGCAAGGTGTCTGGTTTCAACTATCTGCTGAACTCCCCGAGCTTCGCCGATGTGGTCGCATCTGACAAAAAGGCGGAAGACACGGGTTTGGATAAGCCCTCCACTGCCGTTCTCACCACTTTCGATGGGTTCACATACACCGTTAAGCTCGGCAAGACCGACGCTGAGGGACGCCAGTACGCTCAGTTCGCTGTCGCCGCTGAGATACCGAAGGAGCGAGCCGCAGGTCCGGACGAGAAGCCCGAGGACAAGGAGAAACTGGACAAAGAGTTCAAGGAGAAGACAGGCAAGCTGCAGGAGAAGCTCAAGAAGGAGCAGTTCCACGACAAGTGGGTCTATCTCTTCGACAAGTGGAGCGTGGACAACCTCCTGAAGAAGCGACACGAGCTGCTGGCCGAAAAGAAGGCTGAGGAACCCAAGAAGGAAGGCGAGAGCAGCGAGGCGAGCCCTCTGCCCAAGCTGGACTGAGCTGGTCGGTTACTTGACGAGGATCCTTCGGTCTTTCAGCTGTTCAACGATCATCTCGACGGTGCGGTCCATCGCGCCCTTGTTTTCCTGAACAACCTTCAGAGCCGCTTTGCCCATCTCCTCCCGGCGGGCAGGATTGTCGAGCAAGGCGTCCACGGTCTGCTCCAGCTCGCGCGGATCCTTCACTTGAACCGCGCCACCGGCAGCCAGGAAGGCATCGGCGATGGCCCGGAAGTTCTCCATGTTGGGTCCGAACAGCATCGCCTTGCCCAAGGCTCCAGGCTCGATGGGATTCTGGCCGCCGTGAGCCCTCAGGCTCTTTCCGACAAAGATCAGGGAGGCATGCTTGTAGAAGTCCTTCAGCTCTCCGGTCGTGTTCACGATCAGGCAATCCTTTGAACCCGCCGCATGCTGCGTGGTCTGGGTAAGCTCTGTTCGATAAGCAACACGAAGTCCCAGCCCCTCCAAGTCATTGCCGGCTTGCTTGCTGCGTTCCGCATGTCGTGGAACCACCACAAGGAAGAGGTTCGGGTGACGGGCCCGCAGCGCTAGAATCACCTTGCCAATCAGTGCCTCCTCCCCCGCATGAGTGCTTCCAGCCACAAGGATCGGCTGGTCGGCTCCAACCCCCATTTGTTTCAGCACCGTGCTTGTATCCGTCAGGCGTCGTTCGCCGATCTGAACTGCATCGAACTTCAGGCTGCCCAGGACATGGATCGCTTCCGGTCTGCAACCGAGCTTCCGGAGTTTTTCGGCATCGGCTTCGTTCTGGCATCCCACCCCGGCAAGACCTGCGAAAAGGGGGCGGAAAAGGAATCCCCAGATCCGATAGCCAACGAGGGAACGTTCCGACAGGCGCGCGTTGATGAGAAACACAGGAATCCCCATATCCCTGCAGCGCCACAGAAAATTCGGCCAGATCTCGGCTTCAACAAGAATCACGGCTTCCGGATGAATGGTGGCCAGCGATCGTGAGGTCCAGAGCCTCCGGTCGATCGGGTAGTAGATCTTGAGAATGTGTGTGGGGAGCCGTTTCTTGAGCTCGCCCATGCCAGTGCTGGTCGTCGTTGAGACAACGAGCTTTAGGTTGGGAAGCCTTGGTTGGAGAGACTGGATGAGGTGAGTGCAAATGTTGACCTCACCTACGCTCACCGCGTGGAGCCACAGGGTGTTTCGGTTCGTCAGGGCCTGTTTGACCTTGGGCTCAAAGCTTCCGAAACGCTCGCCAAACCTCTCTCGCCAGTTTCCCCGCCTCCACATCTTGAGAAAGTAGAAGGGCGCGGTGATGACCAGGAACAACGTGAACAGGATGTTGTATAGGAATCGCATCTCAATGACGGGGAAAACCTAATCAACGCGAGGCGTTGGCAGCAAATGCTTTTGTAGAAACTGAATCGTGCTGAGGAACTGAAAGTCCGCGTTCTTCTTCTTCGCAAAACCATGGCCCTCATCCTTCGCCATCAAGTACCACACATCACCACCCTGCGCTCGAAGCGCCGCCACCATCTGTTCCGCTTCCGTCAGGGGCACCCTCGGATCGTTCTTCCCCTGTACCACCAGCAGGGGCTTCCGCATCTTGTCCACCTGCGTCAGCGGGGAGATCCTTTGCAGAAACTCCGCCATCTTCGGATCCCGTTCATCACCATACTCGACCCGCCGCAGGTCCCTCCGGTAATCCTGCGTGTTCTTCAAGAAGGTCAGGAAGCTTGAGATCCCAACAATATCGACCCCGCAACGTAATCTTTCTCCGTGCATCACCAGGCTCGCCAAGGTCATGTAACCTCCGTAGCTCCCTCCCATGACAGCCACACGGCTGCCATCCAAACCGGCGTCCGTGGACACCCAGTCCAGAAAGGATCCGATGTCCCTGACCGAGTCCTCCCGCTTGAAACCGTTGTCGAGCGTCAGAAACGTCTTTCCGTAACCGCTCGACCCCCGAACATTGGGCGCAAGTATTGCGATCCCCAACTCGTCGATCAGATAGTTGTTGCGTCCCGTGAACCCAGGACGCGTCTGTGACTCCGGCCCTCCATGTATCACCATGAGGACGGGACGCCGGCCCGGGTGTTTCCGAGGGTCCGGCCGGTAGATGAAGCCGGAGATCTCCAGGCCGTCGAAGCTCCTGACCTTCACCAACTCAGCCTCGGCAAAGCGCGAGGCATCCAGCCCGCCTGTTTCGCTCTCGGTCCAGCGCACCACTTCGCCGGTCCGAACCTTGACTGAATAGGCGTCGCTGGGAGATCGGGCTGACGCGAGGGTAAAACCAAGCTCGCGGCCATCCTCGGTCCACTCCAGGCCGGATACCAGGCCCGACGGAACGGCAGGACGAAGCGTCTCCATCCCGCTCTTTGAATCGAGTATGCGGAGCGTGCCTGCACCATGCTCGTTGATCACCACGGCCAGCTGCTTGCCGTTGGGCGACAACGCGATCTCCTCGACGTCCCATGGGATCGAAACACCGATGGGTTGCAGGCTCAGCGTGGACAGATCGAGTCGGTGCAAGGCCTGAAACTCCCCTGAAGCATCGCTCGTGACGTAGGCCTGGCGCCCATCCAGACTGAACAACGCGGCTCCGAATGAGGCCGGGCGTTCCTTCGATTTAAACAGTGGCTTGCTCGCACCTGTGGCCACATCCACCAGGTGCAGCCATGTCTCGTTGATCGAAACACGCTCGCCGACAATCCACTGTTTTCCATCATGCGACCAATCCATGACCCCCCACCCGCCTCCCTGTACCTGCATCACCCGTCGCGCCTTTTGAGGCTCGTCGGGATTCATCACATACAGATCGGTGTCCTTGCCGTTTCTGAGTGTGGAGGCGTAGGCCAGCCAGCGTCCATCGTGGGACCAGCGGCCTCCCGTGTGCCGCGATTTGCCATCGGTGAGAAGCGTGCTCCGGCCGTCCTTGAAATCGTAGCGATAGTATTGGAAGAACTCGCCGCCCCCTGAATCCTGAACGTAAAGGATCGATTCCCCCGTTTTTGGACGAATGGAGCCGCCTCGCACTGGCTCCGGCGAGAATGTGAGCTGACGACGTGCCCCGCCCGGACGTCCCACCCAGTGCAGTTGGGGAGTGTCTGCGAAACGCGTGGAAATCAACATCGACCGCTCCTCCGGATGCCAACCCAGAAAACTTGCGGTTCGGAATTCAAGGTAGCGCGACACGTCTGCCGCAAGTGCTGGTGGAGCGGGAGGAATTCCTTCCACCACCAGGTTTTCCGGAGTGGCGGCGACAAGGGATTGTAGGGCGTGAGTGAGCACGGCAGCCGCGACAGCAATGTGGCGATTGAACATGCGGGGGACAATGCCCAAGCCCGCATTCAAAGATCAAGCGAACCGGAGGGGATCCAGCAGGCTGAGATCAAACCCGATGGCCTCCCGGGCGATCATCCGTGCGGTAATCTCCCCTGTGATCGGCGCCAGGCTCAGGCCCATCATGGCGTGACCTGCCGCCACAGTCAGATTGTCCCAGCGTCGAACCCGGCCCAGATAAGGCAGGCCATCCGGAGTGCAGGGGCGCAACCCACGCCAGACCGGGAGTCCGGCGAAGTCATCCTCGCTCAGGTCGGGCATGTATCGAAGCGCGCCCCGGATGATGCCTTGCACGCGGACGGGGTTGATGGATTCGTTCATGCCCGCCAGTTCCATGGTGCCGCCGATCCGCAACGCACTTCCCATCGGAGTTACGGCAACACGGGCCTCTGTCAGAATGGCGCAGATGGACGGGAGACGCCGGGGAGCGGGAAGAGTGACGCTGTAGCCCTTGCCGGCCTGCATGGGCAGTCGCAACCCGAGTCCTTCTGCAACCGACGGCGTCCACGAACCAGCTGCCAACACAAACTCATCGCCGCCAAAGGTTCCCTGGTTTGTGTGCACCTGCCGGATCCTGCCTCCGTTGGTGTCCCATCGGTCGAGCTCTGCCGAATGGATGATTTTGACGCCCATTTCCTCAGACTTTCGACGCAGCACATTCAGAAAACGACGAGGGTCGAGGTGACAGTCCTTGGGATAGTGCACTCCCCCTTCGACCGCGTAATGGGCGTGGGGATCGAGTTTTGAAATGTCGGAAGCGGACAGCACATTGGCTGGAACTCCGAGGTTTTGAGCTTTCTCCGCCATGACGGCTTCCTCGTGGAGCGACTCGGGGGTCTTGCAAAGCATCACCAAACCCCGCTCCACCAGACCAAATTCGTTTCCTGATGTCCTGGCCAGGTCTTGAAACAAGGTGCGGCTCGCCAGACTAAGATCACGCAGCAACGGAGCAGATCTTTCCACATGCGCCTGGTTGGCAGACCGGAAAAACTGCCAGGCCCAGCGGAGGAGCCGGGCATCGAGTCTCGGCTTGATATAGAACGGGCTGGATGGATTCCACATCCATCGCAGGCCAAGGGCCACGGCACCGGGTGCGGCCAGCGGCACGAAATGACTGGGAACAATCATCCCGGCATTGCCCGACGAACAGGAGTCTGCGCCCTCTGGATTTTTGTCCAGCACCGTGACTCGATGCCCCCGCTGGGCGCAGGCGAACGCTGAAGCCAGGCCGATGACCCCTCCGCCGATGATGACGACTTCCCCGGCCATGCTTATCTCATTCCCCAGCAGAAAGGGTCCGTGGGATCCAGGAGGAGGTCGGATTGTGAGTTGACCCAGGCTTGGCCTGTGATGGTCGGGAGGATGCCTCGTTCATTCACAATGTAGGAACCCTCGAAGACGCTTCCTACGATGCTTTCCTGCCTCCAAATCTCGCCCTCTGCGAGTTGCCCATCGGCTGCCAGGCACGCCAGCTTGGCGCTGGTACCCGTGCCGCAGGGGCTGCGGTCGTATGCGCCGCCGGGGCAAAGCACAAAGTTACGGCTGTCGTTTACGCTCTCGCGCGGAGGACCGAACAGCTCCACGTGATCGATCATTCCGCCACCTTCACCGGTGATCCCTTGCTGTTCGAGCGCCGCACGGATGCGGAGCGTCGTGGATCTCAATTCATCCACGCGGTTTGGATTGAGTTCAAACGAAGGTTCACGAACCAGGAAAAACCAGTTTCCACCCCACGCGATGTCACCGATGACGCGTCCGATCCCAGGTACATCGACAGACACTGCTTTTCGGTAGCGGTAGGAGATGACGTTACGGATGGAAACACGTCCATCCGTCGACAAGCTTGCCTCCACCGCACCCACGGGAGTGTCGAGCCGGTGGGTGCCGGGCCGGATGCGACCCAGAAAGGCCAAGGTTGCGATCACCCCGAT
>VHDG01000121.1 GCA_016871475.1 Verrucomicrobiota bacterium | reverse complement strand
GGTGCGGGGGAGTGGTGGGCGGTTGCGGGGAGCCAGGTGGATATCGAAGGCAGGAAGGTGGTTCTGGAGAACGAACCATGGGTTCCGTACCGAGGCGAGGGTCCTGGAGAACAATGCATCGTTTATCAGAAAGGTCTTCCTCAGTTTACGACGGGTGAAGGGATCACCGGGGCGGTGGATCCGGAAATAGCAGGGCATTGGAATCTCTGCGAGGTGTATGGCTGGGGAAACCTGGCCGTGCACATGTTGAACGGCCAGGTCACGCTGGTGCTGGCCAATCCCAAGTTTCGGGAAAAGGACATCGATATGGCTCTTGTAGGAGGGAAGATCCAGCTGCAATCCGAGGGAGCGGAGGTGTTTTTTCGCAAGGTCGATACAGACTTCCGCCGGAGTTGTTCACCCACCTGCCGCCGAGTGCGCCGGGGGAGTCGGGGTTCACTCCATTGATCAGCGAGGGTGGAAAGGGTTGGGCTCAGTGTGGGCCCGGACAGTTTACGGTCGACGGAGGTGTGGCAACGGGCCATGGCGGTATGGGGTTGTGGTGGTACACGAACCAGTCCTTCACGAACTTCGTGCTTCGCGGGGAATGGAAACAGGAGCAGGAGCTGGCTGACTCCGGGATCTTCGTCCGGTTTCCACACCCCGGAAAAGATCCGTGGGTTGCTGTGAAGCAGGGACACGAGATGGAGATTGGCGATCCTGCGCCCCAGAAACCGGAAGAGATGACCGGAAGCATCTATCCTTTCAATCCGCCTGCTGAAGCGCCCGTCCGGCCTGTTGGCCAGTGGAACGATTACGAGCTGGTTGCGATGGGGCACAACTACTCAGTGCGCATCAATGGCAAGGTGGTCAATACCTGGACCGATCCAAAGCGTCGCAGCGCCTCCGGCCATATTGGCATTCAGAATTACAACGATGGAAAAACCGTCCGGCATCGCAAGGTGAGGATCAAAGCCTTGCCTGCGGGTGCGCCTCTCTAGAGTTGCAGTTATGAAGCCCTGGCTCTGGCTTTCTGTCGCGACAGTTGCCCTCTGGGGGCTGTGGGGCTTTTTATCAAGGGTGGTGGGTAACGATCTCACTGGAGAGGAGGCGTTGGTCCTTAACACCGTCGGACTGTCCCCAATCATCATCTGGCTGGCTTTGCGTCCCTCCCGTAAAGAGTCCGTGAACCTTGGTTCTGTGGGATGGGCGGTTCTCGGAGGGTTGGTAGGAAACGCGGGCAACTTTGCGCTCTATCATTTGATGAACTCCGGAGAGAAGGCCGCGACGACCATTCCGCTGACGTCATTGTACCCGGTTTTAACCATCCTGTTGGCGATGGTGGTGTTACGGGAACGCATGAGCGGATGGCAGTGGGGCGGGATTGGAGCGAGCCTCGTGGCCATCTGGTGTTTCAATATGCAGAGCGCGGAGTTGAGCGGAGGACGATGGCTGGTCTTCGCGATGCTACCGCTGGCTTGTTGGGGGTTCGCAGCGTTGTTTCAGAAGATGAGCACGCGCAAGCTATCCGGAGAATGTTCGACACTCTGGTTCTTGCTCGGACTGGTCCCGATGGCTGTGTGGATGGCGATCTCTCCTGGGTTGCGTGAAGGCCTGAATTCAAGAGCGATCTGGCTCGCGCTGATCTCCGGGCTGATGCTCGGCCTAGGCAACCTTACTCTGCTCGCGGCGTATTCGAAGGATGGGAAAGCCAGTGTCATCACGCCCTTATCGTCGATCTATCCAATGGTCACCGTCCTGCTCGCGGTGACTTTTCTTGGGGAACGACTCGGAAGCTTGGAGAAACTTGGCATCAGCTGCTCTTTGCTGGGGGTCATCATGCTTTCGGTGGAACGACGACCTTCCGTTGAAGCCAGGGCCGAGGGTGTGAGCGAGCGCGCGGACGTTTGACTTTGGAAATCGCTGTAGCCTCGGGATGGCTTTGCTACAGATCGGAATAGGCCCCGCACGCCATCGGACGATCTTCACCCTTGAAACATGAACGGCCTGGCATCAGCTGTGCGACTGCGCGTTCCCCTCAGCGAAGGATTTTTTTAGATGCTGTGAGCGATCGTCGGAGCGCCTGGACGACAGCCTCCGGCGAAACTGAGGTCATGCATCTGAAATCAACGGGACATTCACGCAGGAAACAAGGTGCGCAAGCGGCAGATCCCGTCACGACCTCTGCTTGCGAATCCCCGTTGAGCCCCGGGCCGGTGAGTTCGGGGCTGGTGCTTCCAAAAACAGCCACGAGCGGCGTGCCCAAAGCCGCAGCCAGATGCATCGGGCCGGAATCATTTGTCAGAAAAACCTGAGATTGCCGGATGCCTGCCATCAGCTCACGCAGGGAAGTCTGTCCAGCCAGGTTGATGACTCTTGGGGAAGAGAGATCCCTGCCCATGCGCGTCCTGATGCCGGTTTCAATGGACTGGGCGATGGGAGCATCACCAGGTCCGCCGAAGATCACGCAATCCATCTGCTCAGCCAGCATCAACTGTGAGGCTACTTCTGCAAAGAGCTGCCCTGGCCAGCGTTTGGCCGGGCCGTATTCCGCTCCAGGATTAATTCCAAAAAACGGGCGCTCGCTCACTGCGCCACTTTGGAGAAGAAATCTGTCCGCGAACCCGCGTATTTCGGTCGGATCACAGACCAGTCGAGGCGCGCGAAGGCTGGTCTCAACACCGGCGGCTCCCACGAGCTCGAGATAGTGATTGGAGTGGTGTGCCTCTGAAGGAAACGATTCCCGGACCGAAGAGCTGCGGAGTCTGGCCTGGATTTCCCTTTCGCCACGTTTGCGCATGAGTTTATGGAGACGTGGGCGTGGCACGCTCTTCGTCAGGAAAAATCCCCGGCCGTTCGTAGCAAATCCGACCCGCTCCCTGACATTTCCCAACGCCATCTCGAGCGCGGTGCGGAAGGAGTTGGGGAATATGATTCCCAGGTCAAAACGTCGTTGTTTCAGCTTGCTGGCGATCTTCCACAGGCTTTCGTCCGGGGAGAACGAGAGAGTCTCGTCAACGCCGGGAAACTTCCACCAAAGTTCGGCGATCTTGTCCGGGCACAAGATCGAGATGCTTGCGCTGGGGTAGGCTCTCCGAAGCGACAACAAAGCCGGGGTGGTCATCACGGCGTCCCCTAGCCAGTTGACACTTCGCACAAGAATGAACTCTGGGTGGACGGCTGGGTTCATACGCCGGGTTGAGGCGAGACCGAACCCGTCGGCTGGCGTCGACGAGGTTTCCACCGGTTGTGGACCCAGAACCAATTGGCCGGGTCTTTGCGAATGGCGGCTTCGTAGCGTCGATTCACATCCAGCATGATCGCTTTGGGGGATCTGGGTTCGCCGTTTTCAGTCGTGGGTATCGGTTCCTCGTATTCGACAGTCCATTGAGCCAGGTCGGTGCGATGGCATATGGCGGTCACCAGAGGGGCCTTGTAGCGCAGAGCCAATACCGCGGGTGCGGCGTTGGTTGAGCATTCCCTTCCGAAGAAGGGAAGCCAAAGGCCGCCATCGCCTGCGTGTTGGTCGGCCAGCAGGCCCAGAATGAGCTGTCCGTCGGACAATGCTTTTCGAAGCTCTCCAGCTTGAGCTCGACGCTCAAAAAACAGGCACCCTGAACGTTGCCGAAGCTTTTGCATTAATCGGTTGAGTCCGGGTTGTCTAAGTCCCCTGTAAGTGGTGGCACGTCGATAGTTCGAGGGAAGCCCCGGCAGCCGAGCGTACAGCTCAAAGTTCCCAAAATGACCTATGGCGACGATGACGACCCCGGACGGAGACTGTTGGGCGAGGCTGTAGAGCTTCTCTGTTCCTATCACTTTCAAGTGCTGATCAATCTCTTCGGGTGCCATCGACGCCGTCTTGATTGCGCAACAGTAGCTTTCGCCAATCCGGCGTTGATTCTCCAGAGCCAGCTTGCTTGCCTGGGAGGGCAGGGCGTGGTCTGGCAGGCATGCCTGGATGTTCCGTGTCGCCATCTTGCGATGTCGAGCGTCGAGGAGATAAGCGAGAAAACCGAACTGCCTTCCCACGCGTGCAACCAGAGTCAATGGCATCCTTTGGAGCAAGCCGATCATCAGGCTGGCGAGTGCGGTGAGCGCCGCATCGCCCGCTTGCGCCATGGGCCCAGGGGATCGGAGGCGGTGGCGATGTGAGTCGGAAGCCATTAAAGCAGCTTTATCGGAAGCAGATATGGCGGACACATTCGTTAAAGTTGCGTGCGCCTTTCAGGATATTGATTTCCACGCGCATGAAATACATGGGCAAGTCTCGCCGGTCCACCTTTGGAAACCGCACCGCGTCCTTTTGGGTTGTGAGAATCGCTGTCGCCTGACTTGCCGCGGTTGATGACGTTGAGAATCTCCTGCTGGGTAAAGCGGTGGTGATCAGCAAATCGTTTGGAGTAAACCAACTCGGCCCCGAGGCGAACCAAGCTTTGTTCGAAGCTATGAGGCTGGGCTATGCCGCTCAGGGACGCGACCTTCAGCCCCTTGATGAGGTTCAGATCGTGTCGCTGTCCGGTGAATACGTCCTCGAAATAAAGCGGGCTGTGTTCGCATTCGATGATCGCTGCAGTGGGATTGAGGGTTTGGATTCGTTTGCGAAGCTGTTCGGTGCGGCCATCGCTTTTGGTGATGAAAACGTATTTCGCCCGATGAAGGTGGGATGGAGGCTCTCGGAGGGTTCCCCTCGGCAGCAGGTAGTCGTTGCCGAATGGCTGCTGGGAATCGATGAGGACAATGTCCTGTCTCCGACCGGCGAGCCTCCAATACTGAAATCCGTCATCCAGAAGCAGGATGTCGCATCCAAACTTCTCGACGGCGTATCGACCACTCTTCACGCGATCTTTGTCCACCAAGACGACGACATCCTTGAGGTTGGACGCCAGCATGTAGGGCTCATCGCCGGCCGTCTCGGAGTTCAGCAGCAACGATCTGCCGTCCGAAACGACTCTTGGGGGGGTGAGGTCGTCACGCAGGAGGACTTTGTTGAGAAGGCGTCGAGCCAGGGGAGGAGGCTTGGACCGGTAGCCACGAGAGAGGATGGCGACCGATCGACCCTGGTCTTTGAGCTCACGGGCAAATTTTTCCACTACGGGTGTTTTTCCAGTTCCACCGACCGTCAGGTTTCCGATGGCGATCACCTGAACTCCCAGAGTGGAGTCACGAATGATTCTTGTTTCGTAGAGGAAGCGACGGATTTTGACGGCGAGGGCGAAGACGAACGAGAGGATGTGAAGGGCAAAACGGGTGGCAGCTGCGCGCTTGCCGGGTCGGTTTTCCAGGATGACCTCGAGTACGAAGGTCTCGAGGTTTTCAACCCAGGCTCGGATGGTGTCGCGCATGAGGTGGCGGACTGTGCCAACCGTCTAGCTTTCAGGCAAGTAGGAGTATCCGGTGTTTCTGATACAAGAATTGTAAAATATTTATGTATAACAACTTACGGTTTAATATCTCTCTTTTTGAGTGAAGATTCCCGCGGGGATGTGTCCATTCCTCGCGCATGGGTTTGAGGGTGAGTCAGCGAGCTGGGTTCGGCATGGTGGCGGGGTCTAATTTTTCTCAAGAAACAACTTGCTTCATGAGCGGTTTTGCCTTAATAAGGTCGCGTTACTCTGGATCGACAGATCTGCTAAGCAGTCAGTGAGCTTTGCTACGTTTCGGCGATGTTGTAGCGAGGTTCTCGGATGCGAGGTGGGTCGGTTGGATGGGTTAGCCGATGGCCCGGTGGAATCCATTCATTCAAAAATCGTGCACGAACGGTCAGAGACCTAAACAACCAACATCGCCGTGAAGTGGAACCCATGAAGAAAATCCTTCATATCAGTTTGGCGACCCTTCTGCCCTTGGGCTATACATGGGCCGATACGGTTTCCAACTTCTCGAACCCAAAAAACTCCGTTTGCAAGCCGTTTACGGTTTCGGAAACCACCACGATCGCTGCCAGTTTTACCACTGGTAGTTTCGCGGGCGGTTACCAGCTGTCGGAGGTGTTTTGGTCTATCGTAACCGTTAACCTGTCTGCTGGTTTTGGTATTCATACCGGTGGCAAGTTCACGGTTCAACTCTGGGCCTCGGATCCCTTGGGGAACCCTGCGGTGCCCGCTCTTGAAGTCCTCTCGGGGCCTTCGACTGCGGTTTTCGCGGGTGGTACTCTCAAGCCCGGCGTCACAGGTTATCAGTCCTCCGGCACATTCCTGAATCCCAATACGACCTATTGGGTGTCGGCGAGTGTGGTTGGTGGCACCGACCTGCGCGTCCGTCTTGAGCAGACCAACTTGCCCAACGAGACCTCGAATCCAGCCGGTTGGTCCATCGGAAACTACAGCATGAAAGCTTATTCCGACTCAACCGTCATTGATCCGCCTGAGATCGTTAAGGACGAAGCTTGCCTTCCCTACCTGAAGATCACTGCTGTGCCGGTTCCTGAACCGTCCACGGTCGCTCTGCTCGGGTTGACTGGCGCTGGCTTGCTGCTCCTGGCTCGTCGCCGGAAGTAATCCTGTCCAAGCAAGACTATCAAGGCCGAACCGAAACCGGTTCGGCCTTTTTATTTGTTCTTGCCCCATCCGACAGCTCACACGAATTGTTGGCCCGTGGATCCTACAACACGACTTTTTGAGACCTTGTTCGCCCACCCGGGTCCGCCGTTCGTGATGACTCTTCTCAGTGATACCGCCGCGTCCTGGGTGGACGTTCTTGATACGTGAAAATCTCCGTCCATTTCTATTCCTACTTCAGGGACCTGACCGGCACACCATCGACTGACCTTCACCTTGACGAGGGTTCGACGGTGGGTGAAGCATTCGATGCTCTCGAAACCACCTTCCCCAAACTACGAGCTGCAAGGCGGTGTGCATTGATGGCCGTGGATGTTGATTACTGCAGGAACGACCATTCGCTCAAGGAAGGAGACATTCTCTCCTTGTTTCCGCCCGTGCAGGGCGGATAACCCATCAGCTCAAGAGACCCATGCGCAGAGAAATTGTGGTGACCCCAGATCCCATTGAGGGGCTCCAACGACTCGGTTCACATCCGGACACCGGTGAAACCGGGGCGATTGTTCATTTCAGTGGGTTGGTCCGCGGCACTGAGGAGGGCGAACGGATCGGAGGCATTCACTACGAGGCTTTTGAGGCGATGGTGAGGCGTCAGTTCGGGCTGATCCTGGATGAGATTGAAACGAAATGGCCGATCACAGGTGTCCGTGTGACGCATCGGGTCGGCTGGGTGCGGGTAGGTGAAGCCTCCATATGGGTTGAGGTGCAGGCATCGCACAGGGCGGAGGCTTTTGCTGCGGCACAGTTCCTTGTGGATGAGATGAAGAAGCGGGTGCCTATCTGGAAAAAGCCTGGTTGATTTGATTTGCGATGTTCCTGTGGGATGACATTGAATCGCGTCCGCACTACTGAACACATTGTTTTCAAACATGAATTCGATTCGCTCACTTTCGACAGTTACCAAGAACACCAAGAGCCTGGTTGAGGCCGCGCTGGGGGAGAATGGTGGATTGCTGCGCCTGGCTCCTTGCTGGGTGCCACGTTCCTTTCTTCAGCCCGGAAAGCGACTCAAGCTTCATCCGGACGATCTGTACGCCTATGGATTGAACCGTGGGGGAATTGACGAGCGATGGTTTGCCTCCACAACGCCCGCCGCGAACGAAAATCGAACCCCTGACGAAGGCTTCAGCTACTGCGTGGTTGGTGGGAGGCGCTTCACCCTGGCCAAAGCGGTTGAGGATTGTGGAGCCACTCTGCTGGGCGACCGTATCTGGAAAAAGTATGGGAAGTGGCCTGTCTATTCGAAATTCTTCGACAACATGGGGCCGATCCCTCACCACATGCATCAGTCTCAGAAGCAGGCTGCCCTGGTGGGACAGGAAGGGAAGCCGGAGTCCTACTACTTTCCCCCGCAGCATAACAATGTGGGCAACAACTTTCCCTATACCTTCATGGGACTCGAACCGGGCACCACGAAGGCCCAGGTCCGGAAGTGCCTCGAGAATTGGAACAAGGGCGACAATGGGATCCTTGATCTTTCGAGGGCATACCGCCTCAAGCCTGGCACGGGATGGCTCATCGGCCCAGGGGTGCTCCATGCTCCCGGAAGCCTTTGCACTTACGAACCACAGTGGGGCAGCGATGTCTTTGGCATGTATCAAAGCCTGGTGGAAGGACGCGAGGTGCCCTGGAGCCTGCTCGTAAAGGACATGCCCAAGTCCAAGCACAAGGACCTGGACTTCATCGTCAATCAGCTGGATTGGGAGGCGAACGTGGATCCACACTTCAAGGACAACCATTATCTCGAGCCCGTTCCAGTGGCGGACTCACGCTCCGAAGGTTATGTCGATCGATGGATCGTCTATGGGGATATCAACGGGCGTCAGTTCTTCAGCGCAAAGGAACTCACGGTGGATCCGGGCGCCCGATGCACGATCAAGGATCGCGGTGCGTATGGTCTCATTACCGTTCAAGGAAAGGGGAAGATGAACCGACTGATCCTTGACTGTCCGAAACTGATCCGTTTCCACGAGCTTACGGAAGATGAGGTCTTCTGCACGGAAGAGGCAGCGAAAGCCGGCGTCGTTTTCGAGAACACTTCCGATGTGGAGCCCCTGGTGGTCCTGCGGTATTTCGGCCCTGATGTGAATCCCGATGCACCCAAGCTCGGGGCTTATCGGAAAAACGCGTTTTAGGTCCTCCTCACCCGGGTTTTCCCTAGATGAGCCGTGGGGTTAACAA
>VHDG01000120.1 GCA_016871475.1 Verrucomicrobiota bacterium | reverse complement strand
AGAGGGCGAACGCCGCCTACTACTTCTGCCACGTACGCTTCTTATGGCGATTTGCCCGAAGCTTCTTGCGGCGTTTGTGCTTGTTGATTTTTGCTTTGCGGCGTTTCTTCAATGAACCCATAGGAATGTCGTCGTCAGTAAACCACTTTGTTCAAGGGATATTCAATAATTCCTTCAGCCCCCGCAGCCTTGAGTCGGGGGATGATCTCACGGACCACATGCTCGTCGATGATGGTCTCAACCGCAACCCACCCTTCCAGACTCAGACTGGAAATCGTTGGGTTTCTCAGGGCGGGAAGCGACTGCAGCAGGGACTGAAGATTCTTTTGGGCGATGTTCATCTTCAGCCCGACCTTGGTCTCGGCTTCCAATGCCCCTTTCAGGAGCAACGCCAGCGTCTCGATCTTCTCGCGCTTCCAGGGGTCCTTCCAGGCGTTGTGGTTGGCGATCAACCGGGGGGTTGAGACGAGGAGCGTATCGACGATCCTCAGCTTGTTGGCACGCAGGGAGGAGCCCGTCTCCGTGATCTCCACGATCGCGTCCACCAACTCGTGCGCTTTTACTTCCGTGGCACCCCAGGAAAACTCGACGTGGGCCTTAACCCCGTGTTTCTGCAGATACTGTTGGGTCAGATTGACAACCTCGGTGGCGATCCGTTTTCCCTGCAAATCCGCTGCTGACCGGACGCTGGATGCCTCCGGCACCGCCAATACCCATCGAGCAGGCTGTCGAGTGGCCTTGCTGAACAGAAACTCGCCCACCTCATGAACGTTCGACCCGTTCTCCACGATCCAATCAAGGCCCGTGATCCCGCAGTCCAGGTAGCCCAGATCGACGTAGCGGCTGATCTCCTGTGCCCGGATGAGTCGAACTTCCAGATGGTCATCATCCACGTAAGGGACGTACGAACGGCTGCTGACCTGGATGTTGAATCCGGCCTTGGCCATTTTCTCGATCGTGGCGTCTTGCAGGCTGCCTTTCGGCAGCCCAAATCTTAGCTTCGATTCACTACTCACTGACTCACTCTTCATTGCTCGCGTTTTGCGATCCGGTTCCGCGGGACTTTCGGGAATACAATTTTCTCGATGCCTTCACCCGCGTGAAGGGGTTGATCTGCCATGTCCGCCGCGGCAAGGCGATGCTTTTCTTTGGCTTTTTCTTCTTCTGTGGCATGGAAACCGCCTGCCTGGCGGCCCCATAGTGTATCCATCCAGCCAAAAGAGGGAAGAGGACAATCCGAGCTGGATCGAGGAACGCCTGAGATCGGGGCAAGACTCGGGAACATCGCATCGAAAGTGACTCGCTTCGGTGAATCTGATTAGCTCCGGCGCATGCGCATCATCGGCGGAATGGCGGCGGGAAGACTGCTGAAGGTTCCTGAGGGGCTGGGAGTAAGGCCCACTCCGGACCTGGTCCGGCAAGCCATCTTTAACAGCCTGGGCAATCGTGTGGAAAACGCCCGGGTGCTCGATTTGTTCTCGGGCTCCGGCGCCATCGGGCTTGAATGCCTGAGTCGAGGCGCGGCTTTCGTGCTCAGCATCGAGAAATCAAACCGGCACGCCTCCATCATCCGCCACAACCTGGATGTCTGCAGGCTTCCTGCGGACCGGCACGAGTTGCGTGTGCAGGACGCCCTCCAGGCGATTCGGCAGCAGGCCGAGGGGACCCGGCGGTTTGATCTGATCCTCGCGGACCCGCCTTTCGGTGAGAAGAATGTTGGCAAGCGATCCAATTCACTCTCACAGAAGCTTCTCGACGATCCTCAGCTCCCCCTCCTCCTGCAGCCGGAGGGTTTTCTCGTCATGGGGCATACGAAACGCGATACGGTCACGGTGACGGCTTGGTGGGAGGAAATGAAAGTCATGAAGCACGGGGATTCCATGATGCGGTTTCTGCGGGTGGCTGCGCCGGGACAGCAAAAAGCCCCATCGGAGGTTTCTTCCGATGGGGGCGTTTAGAATCGGTGTCGGTGCGGCAGACCACCCGGTGGGGTGTGGGGCTGGATCGTGCTGGGTGCAACGAAGGCAGCCCTGTGCCGGAGGAGCGAAGGGCTACCTCATCAGCAACATCTGGCGAGCCCGCTTGACCGCCTTGTTCATCTTGCGCTGGTAGTGCGCAGGCAGCCCTGTGTATTTGCGGGGCAAGATACGACCCTGGTCTGTCACGAACTGACGGAGCAAGGTGGTGTTCTTGTAGTCGATGGCATCAATGGTGAAATCGATCTTGGGCTTTGGACGCGGCGTGCGCTTCTCCGTCGAACGTCCACGCTTGTCGCGATCTTTACGGTCGGTATTCGTCTTGCGAGGCATAGAAAGAATTACTTGATCTCCCGATGCACCGTGTGACGGCGCAGCGCGGGATTATACTTCTTCAACTGGATCTTCTCAGTCTGAAGCTTTTTGTTGCGTGTGGTGGTGTACCGGGAAGGGGACTTCCCCTCCTTGCGAGCCTCGGTGCACTCAATGGTTACAATTTCGCGTGGCATAAATTCGTGCTCTGAAAAACTTACTCCTTCTCCTTGGCGGGCTTCTCCTCAACCTCGTCATCATCGTCTATCTCAATGGGAGCTGAGGTGTCGTCGACAGTCCGGAGGCTCCCGAGCTTGCGGGAACGCAGCGCGCCCTCTTTCTCGAGCTGGCCCTGGGCTTCAACCGTAAACCGGGTCCAGGGAATTGCCTCAAGACGTGCCTTGGGGATCGTCTTTCCGGTCAGTTCACAGGTCCCGTAGGTGCCCCTCTCAATTCGTTTCAGGGCCTCTTCGATCTCATAGACCGCGTCCTGATCCGAAGACAGAAGGCTCAAAGCGAAATCACGGTCAAAATTGTCGGTGCCGGAATCCGCCATGTGCAGGCTGTAATTGTCCATTTCAGCTGCGGATTCACGGGCCAATCCGTTCATCTGGCTCTGCAGCCGCTCACGCAGCTCAAGAAGGTTCTGCTGATACTTGACCCATTCAGGCTTCACCCTCTTTGCAGCCGGGGGATTACCCAATGACTTTCCACCGCCGCTAAGCCCCAGAATCGCCGCCGAGGTGGCATGCCCGGACTTGCCTTTGGCCGATGAACGACCACCGGCCTTCTTGTCAGTTTTCTTTTTAGTCGTCACAACGATTTTCTAAGAAAGTGTGCAAACCCAGAGATCCGCCCTGGATTATCGAGCTGCCATCCTGCCGCTAACACGATAGAGGCATGCGCGAAAGGTTGGGGAAAATACCAAAGGCAAACAAATGTGCCACAAAAATGTTGGACAAAGTGAAGGTCGCCTTACTTGGCCGCGGCCTCGGTCCGTGCCTGGGCTGTGACCCACTCGATCGTGATCTTGACCTCGTCCCCGGTCTTGATCAGACCCAATGCCAAACTCGGGGCGGGCGGCTGAATGCCAAAATCGGTCATCTTCAAGGTCGTTTCACCCTTGAACTTCAGCTTCGTCGCATCGGAACGATCGCAGGTGACGATCATGGCGGTTTCCTTCGTTACACCGGAGATGGTCAGCTTGCCCTTGGCATCAAAAACAATCGCATCCTTGGCGCTCGCAGGGGCCACTTTTACGGACATTTCCGTCGTCTCAAAATCGATCCGAGGATGGTCCTTGGCCTTCATGTGTTCCTGCATCACCTCATCCATCTTGGTCTTGCCGCTCTTGAGCGACCGGATCGGAATCGATGCCTTCGCCTTGGTGCTCGCTTTCCCGGCGTCCGGTGTGCCGTTCATGGGGAAACCGGGATCCGCCTCGAACTGCCCGCCGATGATTTTTCCTTCCACCGTCCAGTTGTGGATCGTGGACGTCCCGTCGATCTTGACGGTGCTGCCGGCAGGGGAGGCCTTATAGATGATGGCTTCGGCATGGGCCGAACCAACCAATGAAAGGGCAAGAGCGGCAGCAACGAGGATGAATCGAGTCAGTAATCTCATAAGAAATGTGTTTGTGATCAGTCAACAATGCGAGAACCGCGGACCTCAGACGGTTAACTTGCCTGATGGATTCAGGAAATGGATGGGGTTAAACTTGGAAGAGGCTCTTGGGTAACGCGACGCGCTGGTTCTTCATGATCGCTTCGCTGGCTTTGATCGCAACCATGCTCGCTTTGACACCGTCGGCGAGGCTCGCAGAGGGCATCAAGGACTTCTGGAGAGAGTCCAGATACTCCTTCATGGCCTGCTTGTCTGAGGCGTCGTAGTTCTCGGTAAAGTCGGCGACACCTGCTGTGTAGGTCGCGCTGTTGTGCAGAAAAGCCTCCAGGCCGTAAAACAACGGAGTGTTCGCATAGGGAGCTTCCTCTGCGGGCTTTTCTCCCTGAGCCACCAGCTTGGTCGCATTTGCCACCAATGCGATGCCCAGTTCTCCGAAGAACGCGTCCTTGCGGGCATAGACCTCCCAGCCCAGCAGGGGGGCATCCGCCTCACGGAACATCCAGGCCTTGTTCTTGCGCACCATGACCGCGCTGTCCGTGCCGTAATAAAGCTCATGATCGCCATCAAACGAGTTCGCCAGCGTGATGTCGCAGTTCAGGAACACTTTGTTCGGGTACTCCAGCACCACCTGGACACTATCCGGGACCGTGCGGCCGTCGTTCCAAAGATGGGTGGCGCCAAAGCCTGAGACAGCGATGGGATCCTCCTTCAGGAACCAGCTGACTGCATCGAAGTGTTGAATTCCAATTTCACCGGCTAGGCCGAGGGAGATCGAGTCATCCAAGCGCCAGTTGGCCTCCTTCTCGCGATCGGGGTTGGGGGAGCGGCGTCGCCAGCTGTCTTTCTTTTGCCACTGGGATCTGGCGCGGAAGATCGTGCCCGCTGCCCCGCTGCGCAGGAACGCCAGCAGGAAGTGGCGTTGAGGATCAGATCGGTTCTGCAACCCAGGCTGGAAAAAGGACCCGACAGCCGCAGATGCCGCTTTTGCGATCGCTCTCACATCCTCCTCATTATTGGCCAGGGGAGCCTCGCAATAGACATGCTTCCCAGCGGCCAATGAATCCAAAACCACTTGCTTGTGCTGGTGGGTGGGAGTGGCGATGACGACTGACTTGATGTCCTTGTTCGCCAGGAGCTCCTTGTAGTCCGAATAGCCCTGGGCCTTGGGAGCAGAGTCTTTGGCCCGTTTCAGAAAGGGTTCG
Organism: Verrucomicrobiota bacterium; assembly: GCA_016871475.1. Lineage (GTDB taxonomy): Bacteria > Verrucomicrobiota > Verrucomicrobiia > Limisphaerales > UBA11320 > UBA11320. The sequence continues at coordinate 3,619 of VHDG01000120.1, read as the reverse complement.
TAGTTCTCGGCGATGCCCAACACATTCGCTGAAGGAAGCTCCGCCAGGGTCCTCAATACATCGCGGCCCCATGCGCCGCACCCGATAACGCCTATCCCGACCGGGTCCAGCAGCTTTTTTTCCCCTGCCGCCTCGGCTGCCTGTGCTTTGGAGGAGGTGAAAGCGGCCCCTGCCAACGTGGCGGCTAGGGTGCCCGCTGAGGAGCGTTTGATGAAATTTCGACGATTCACGGCAGCAACTTTGACGGGAGAACTGTCTTGCATCTTCATGAACCGTCGAGGATGGCGCTATATGGTGTTTCGCACAATGCTATTTCTGTAAGAAACGGAGGATTATCCGGGGGTGGATCCAGACTTGCGGACCCTGGGGCTTCCCCTGAATATCGCGGCCACATGAAATGGTTCCTGTTTTCCTTGCTGACGGTTGCTACATGGGGCGTGTACGGGGTTCTTCTGCATCAGGGCCAATCCCAGATGCTCGGCGGCTCAGGGACGGGCCCCATCACCCCTGAAGCCCGATTCAAGTCCTTCTTGTTCGTCGGGATCGCCTATTTCCTCGTGGCTGTCCTGGCGCCCTTGCTCATCCTCATGGTTCATGGCAAGGCGTTCTCCGGCTACTCCGCCGGAGGCATGACCTGGTCGCTCGTCGCCGGCATCGCCGGTGCCATCGGCGCTTTCGGGGTGCTGCTGGCTTTCGGCGCAGGCGGCAAACCATGGGTCGTCATGTCCATCATCTTCGCCGGTGCTCCCATCATCAATGTGCTGTACTCGCTCGCCAAGCATCCCCCGAAAGGTGGATGGGCCTCCATCCAGCCTCAGTTTCTTCTCGGGATAGCTCTGGCCGCCTTGGGAGGATTCCTGGTGACCTATTACCGCCCCGACAAACCTCAGGCACCCGTCAAACCGTCGACGGCTCAGAGCTCCACACAGCCCCCCAAGCCCTCGGCCTGAGCACCCTCCATGACTCGAGAACAAACCGAGTCCGCCCAACGCGCTCAACTCCTTCGCCTCCTCGCTGCTGTCCAGGGTTCCAACCCATTCTATCAGGAAAAACTAAGGGTGGGCTGCTCTCCAGGAGTCTCAGCCTCCCTGGCCGAATTGCTCCAAAGCCTCCCGTTCACTTCCAAACTGGAAATCGCCGAGGATCAACGGTGCAACCCCCCTTTCGGAACAAATCTTACCTGCCCGCCAGATGCTTACGTCCGAAGCCATCAAACCAGTGGGACGTCCGGTCGCCCAATCGTCTGGCTCGATACCCCTGTCAGCTGGAATTGGATGCTGGATCGATGGCTCGAAGTCTATGAGTCCACCGGTGTGGAGAAGGGCTCCGTTATCTACTTCGCTTTTTCTTTCGGACCCTTTCTCGGGTTCTGGACCGCTTTCGAGGCGGCCTCGCGACATCTCCACGCGCGGTGTCTCGCAGGAGGAGGGCTGAGTTCCTCGGAGCGGCTTCGACAAATCATCGATCACAAGGCTGACACCCTGTGCTGCACTCCCACTTATGCCCTGCACCTTTCAGAAAAGGCGCGTCAGGAGGGTATCGACCTGTCCCGAAGTCAGGTGCGACGAATCATCGTGGCGGGCGAACCCGGAGGCAGCGTCCCGACTACACGGGCACGGATTGAATCTGCCTGGCCGGGAAGCCGGGTATGGGATCACCACGGAATGACCGAGATCGGGCCCGTGACGCGTCCTTGCCCTGCCCTGAGGGATGTTTTGCACGTGATGGAGCAGGGCTTCATTGCCGAAATCCTGAACCCCAACACCCTGCGTCCCTGTGCGGAAAACGAGTTGGGAGAGTTGATTCTCACGAATCTGGGGCGGACAGGATCGCCGCTCATCCGTTATCGTACCGGGGACCTGGTTGAGATGCCGAAGCTCGCTCGTTGTGAGTGTGGGACCTGGGATCTGGCGTTGCGAGGGGGGATCCGTGGCCGGACCGATGACATGGTGGTGGTTCGTGGAGTGAACCTCTACCCATCCGGCGTCGAAGCCGTCATCAGATCCGTTCCCCGCGCGGGGGAGTACCAGGTGGAGCTGGCCGACAAGTCGGACATGATTGAGGTCCGCTTACGGGTGGAACCCTCGATCGAAGGCGCGTCAGCAGGGCTCGCTGAGGCCGTGGCGAAGGCCTTCCAGGACGCGTTTCTCCTCAGAGCAGAGGTCAGGCTGGTTCCGTTCGGCAGCTTGCCGCGATACGAACACAAGGCGCGGCGGTGGAGCCGGACGAGGATGTGATCGAACGGGTCGACGGAGGGCAGCTCACCGCGGGCAAGCCCGGTATCCGGGGTTAGTGTCCCTAGAACCCCTCCCTATTTGTGAGATGGGTTCTAAGCAGCAAGCTCAGCGGGCGGTCCTTGCAGTGGTTCAGCGAGGAACGCGCGGTTTCGACCTGACTTTTTCGCGCGATACAAGGCCCGGTCCGCATGCCGAACGAGGGTGATCGATTCCATTCGCGCTGTGGGGGAGCAGCACGCCACACCCAAACTGATGGTGACGTGATCACTGCATGGGGACTTCTCGTGGTGCAACTCCAGACGTTCCACGGCGTCGCGCAAACGTTCCGCCACCGCAGCTGCCCCAGGAAGATCCGTTTCAGGAAGGATGACCACGAACTCCTCGCCCCCATACCGCGCAAGGATGTCGCCGGGTCGCATGATCGTTTTTTTCAGAGCCTGCGCCACCGTGCGCAGACAATCATCACCCGCCTGATGTCCGTAATGATCGTTGTAGAGTTTGAATCCATCCACATCGATCATGACCAGGCTGACCTGCTTTCCATTCCTTTGACAGCGTCGCCACTCGCGATCCAGCTGCTCGTCGAAGTGCTGACGGTTCGCAATCCCCGTCAGCCCATCCTGGGAGGACAACTGCCGCAACACTGCGTTGCTAGCCTCCAGCTTCTGTTGCAGCAGGCGGAGCTGTTGCTGGGACCGGAACGCGCGCGAATGCGCACGCACGCGTGCGATGAGCTCAATGGGATCAGGAAGTTTGACAAGGTAGTCGTTGGCACCGTTGGAAAAGGCATCGCGTTTGACTGCCGGATCCTCCTTGGACGAGAGCACGATGATCGGAATGTCCCTGGTGGCGTGGTGGGCCCGGTATTGGGGAATCATGCTCATGCCATCGACTCCGGGCATCACAAGATCCTGGAGGATGATCGTGGGTTTGATGCTCTCGGCTCTCGAGATCGCGGAGGCCGTATCGGAGCAGTAGTGGAACTCGATGTCCTTTTCGGCCTGCAGCATTCGTCGCATGGCTTCCCCGACGATTTTTTGGTCATCCACCATCAGAACGATGGAGGAGAACTCGAAGACATCCGACTCCTGTCCGACCGTGGCAGATTCAATCATAGATGGCTGAAGACAGAGCGATGCGCCCCGCCTTTGTCGTATGCATCGGCGGAGGTGGAGAACACTTTAGAAACTGGCCTCGTGACGCGCCTCTGAACTTCGCCGGAACAGATCCTCCACCAACTGCCACACATTCGCCTCCACGGCTTTTTCGAGGAAAGCCCCGATTCCCAGTCCTTCTGGAGACGGTTGGGCCTGGCATCCCGACCCGGAATCAGTTGATGCATCGTTTTCCCGATCTGCGCAGTCGATGTCCTCTGCGGAAAA
>VHDG01000119.1 GCA_016871475.1 Verrucomicrobiota bacterium | reverse complement strand
GCCAGCTCGTTACGCTTGTCTTTCTTCATGTGGTTGTGTGGTTTGGTTTTTCATTTTCACCGCCGAGCCTGTCAGCTCGGCAGCTAAACCACCAACCGCATTTTCAACTATCAAAGGGACATTCCCCCCAACCTGACCGTGAGTTCCGATGGCATCAGTATTCGATGCGTGGTGACCAGCGGTGCAAACACTGCCATCAGTGGCGTTGCGACACTCAACGTCGATGGAACCCTCCCGTTGGTGGAAGGAGTGAATGGAAGCGTCAACGGAAACGCCCTGTTCGTTAAGTTTTCGGAGGCCATGAACCTCGATTCGATCGCGGCTGATGGCAACTACAAGATCAACGGCCTGGACGTACTAGTCGCCACAGTGCTGGATGCCATAACCGTCAGGTTGTCCACCAGCCAGCAGCTCGGGGGCTCTGCCCACACGCTGACAGTGAACGGTGTGAGCGATGCGGCAGGCAATGCCATCGCTCCCAACACCAAGGTGGAGTTTGTCACCTACTCCCTCGTGAATGGCGTCGTCGGCATGGAGATCTGGAAGAACATTGGAGGTGGAGCCGTTGCTGATCTTCGCAACAACGCACGCTACGCCGATGCGCCCGACCTGGATTATGCGATTGCCACGCTCGACTCGACGATCATTCTGCAGGGGGACACTCTGAATACGTTTGGCGGCCGGTTCCGGACGTTCCTGAAGCCGGATACCACTGGGGAATACGAGTTCTTCCTGGCGGGTGATGATCAGGCCGAACTGCGACTCTCCCTCGACGGCAGCTTCGACAACATCGAGTCCCCTGAAGCCAATCCCCCCATTGCTGTTCTGACCGCAGCAAGCGCGGTGTTCCGGGATCCAGGCGTGAATGGGTCAGTCTCGGCTCCGATCGCTCTGGAGGCAGGCGTTACCTATGCGCTTCAAGCCCTCTGGAAAGAGAGCAACGGTTCGGAGATCTGCAAAGTAGGATGGCGTCTCGTGGGTGATCCGACCCCGGCGTTGGAACTGCCTACGATCCCGAGTCAATTCCTGTCCTATTATGGTCCCGGCGGAACCACGGCGAACGTCCAGACCATCACTGCAGCAGGTGGCCAGGCCACGATCACTTACACCGGCACGACTCTGGAGTCTTCGACAGATCTCGTGACATGGACCGTGGTCACAGGGGCAACCAGTCCCTACACCATCGCAGCTACCGGCACCCGCTTTTATCGCGCGCGCTGACGCCGCCCAACCAAACACCAACAACCAACAGAGAGGGCTCCACTTTCGGAGCCCTCTTTTCTTTTAACCTAGCAGGCCTAAGCCAAGAAAGCCCTGGAACCAAGGAATAGCCCTGGCGGGCACCTTGAAAGTCCGACGGCCTGCTAGTGATTCGTCGGATCAAGAGTCGGATTTATACCGCCTGGAGAAAGAGGGCCTGCCGGGTCGTGGGACGAAGTTTATGCAACTCTGACATCCGCAATCCCTCGACCCAGAAAACCCGACCCAGAGCATCCAGGCCAAGCCATCGACGACGACGTTCCGCTGTTGGCACCTTTGCGTTGGTAAACAGATCTTGCAACTTGGTCGCTTTCTTCAAGCCGATCGGCTGGAAAACATCCCCGGGCAGCCATCGACGAAACAGGACAGCACTCCCCACGGCATCGGCATCAAAGACCTCCTCACCCCGCTCCCGCATCGTCAGACCGGTCAATCCTCGAACCGACAGGATCCTCCACTTCACCTCCCTTCCCTTCAGAAGTATCGCCCCCTGTGGCCTCTTCAACTCACAGGAGTATTGAGCTTCTGAAAATGTCATCTCCACTGCGGTGTCCGGCTTCCGCTCAAGCTGCATCGAAACATTGAAAGCCACTCGGACTCCACCGGGCAAACAAACCGGGTTGCACGGAGAAAGACGCAGGTGTTCCACGGCGTCCCAATCATGTTCCAATCCCTCGTCCAGGAGCTGCAACCGGATCACCTGACGTTGGATCGCCGGCAGAAGCCGCTGAAACCCGGCCAGACTGGTTCCCCTGGACAGCCATCGACGCGCGATCGACTCCAGAGCATCCGATTCATCCGCAAGGATGCCCATTGATCGGACCACATTGGCGGTGCACGCCGGACTAGTGGCATGGATCCACTCGGGCATGACGCGATGACGGATCCGGTTGCGCAGATGTTCCCCGGAGGCATTGGAACGATCTTCACGGAACCGGATCCCATGCTTGCGAGCGAACCTGAGAAGTTGCGCTTTGGGAATATTGAGGAACGGACGCGCGAATCGAACTGTTCCTGAGCCGGGCACCCAGTTGGACCATCGCATTCCAGCCAACCCGGTGCTCCCCGATCCGCGGGCAGCCCGGATCAAGAGAAGCTCGGCCTGATCATCCGCGTGGTGTGCTGTGAGGATCCACCCGAACCCCTCCGCCTCCGCCACGCGCCGAAGAAACGCCAGACGAAGCTCGCGAGCCGCCATCTCAATTGAGATGCCAGACTGCCGGGCTCGAGCCCTTACGTCCCCACGATCCACGAAACAGGGAAGATCCCGCTCGGCGGCAACCCGATGCACCAATCGCTCATCAGCCCCCGATGCCCTGATTCGAAGTTGATGATTAAAGTGAGCCACTCCGATACGTCCCTTCCAGCCCGTTGAGTTTCGGATGCTGCAGATGACATGGAGCAGGGACATGGAATCTGCTCCGCCCGAGACGGCGATCAGCAATGGGGATTCCTGTGCAATGCCACATCGAGCCCGCAGGTTGTCCGATGCGTTCTCGATCAAGGAGGCGGTGTTCAAGGGCTTTGGCTTCAACGCGATCCTTTTCATCCATTGGCGGCAGAGAGTTCAATCTAATAGTGCCCGAACGCGGATCAGCCACAGGAGCTTGTCCGCTGATTTGTGAATAACTCCTCATTGCAATGAATGGCTCCCACACTACTATTCATCTGAATAGCTTTTTAAACACTCACATGAAAGCACTGACAACACGACAACGGGAAGTGCTGGACTTCATCAGTGGCGCTTTGGACACGCGCAACCAGAGCCCGAGCTTGAGGGAGATCGCAGCTCATTTTGGTTTCAGAGGCATGAAAGCCGCAGCCGACCACGTCACGGCGTTAAAAAGAAAGGGAGCGCTATGCGGAACCGACCGGCAGGCGCGATCCCTGAAGCCGTCGGACTCATTGGCATCATTGCGGAGGCGTTTGGTGCATGTTCCGCTGTTTGGATCGATATCGGCGGGGTTTGCGGAAGAACGACGGCAAGAGGCGGAAGGATGTGTCTCAGTGGATGTGGAATCGACTGGCATTCGTCCGACGGCGAGAACTTTTGCGTTACGGGTGCGAGGGGATTCGATGATTGGACGACATATTGTGGAGGGTGATGTCGTGATCCTGGAGCATGGGATGACGCCCCGACCCGGGCAGGTGGTGGCAGCATTGATCGACAACGAAAACACGTTGAAGACCTACTCGATCCATCGTGGCAAGCCGGTCTTGAAGGCTGAGAACCCCAGGTATCCCGATCTGATCCCAGCTGATGAGCTTGTGATACAAGGGGTCATGATTGCCCTGATCCGGAAGACCCCTGAGGGCAGGGTTTAGCGGTCATCACTGGTCACTCGTCACTCATCACTTGCCTCGAACTCGGACGCGCGGTTCGTTGTCCACCCTTCAGGGTGTGCCTTCCAGGGCAAACATGAGCAACAACAGCGAACGTTCCCTTCAACGCACGCAGGAATTCCAGTTCGCTCCCATCGTCTGCTTGGCGCTGCCCAAGCGGGCATAGCCCGGGCATCCTGAAGGATGGACAACAAACCTGGACGCTGGCCTGTCGTCAGGCGCTTGATGGTCGGAGCTCAGGGTTCAATCTCCCGGACGCGGTAGTATTTCACCGCAGCACCGGGTTGGGCATCGATGAGCTGAGTTTGTTCGGCGATGGAAGTCACCACTCCACCGGCGGCTGTCCACAAAGGTGACGCGATGGAGGTTGAAGACTCGAGCTGGTAGCGTGAACCGATGGGACCTCGGGCCATGATGACAACCCGTCCCTGTTGATCGATCGAGAGTTGGAGGGTGATCAGGCTCTGGGTGGCCCTGACGATCTCCACTGGATAGTCATAGGAGGCCGAGAGGATGGGCACTCCGGAGTCGGTGGCCTTGACCCGGATGACGTGACGACCCGCCTGATCGATCGATGGAGTCCACGAGACCAAGCCCGATGCCGGGTCAAGCTGAACACCGGAAGGCACATCCGGAAGCAGTTCGTAAATGAGCGACTGCCTCGGCAGGTCCGGATCGTTTGCGGTATTGAATGTGAGCAATTGCCCCGTCTTTCCGTACTGAGGACGCAGATCGAACAACGGAGGCTTGTTAACCTCAGCCACTGTCACTCGAAACGCCTTCGTGTCGCTCAACGGCGGGGTTCCCAGATCAGATACACGGACGCGGATATCATACACGCCGGGCCCCTGGGCTTCAGTCGGACGCCAGCGAAACCTTCCGTCGGGAAGAATGGAGGCACCGGGTGGAGATCCAGGATCGAGCGAGAAGACCAGGTCTGAGGGAAGGTTCTCCGAGTCAGAAGCGGTGGCGGAGAAGAACAGACGGGTTTCCTCAGCGATGTTCCGATCCGGCATGGCTGCAAGTGTGGGTGCCGAGTTCTCGGACGATCCGATGACGTTGGCGGCACGAGGTGTGGGGCGCACCATGAAGCGCAACGACTCGGCACCATCGGGAAATCGACCCATGCTGATGTCGTTGGTTTGAGTTCCGAAGCTGATGCGATCCACAACTTCCCCGCTTGGAGAGAAGATGAGCAAGCTCCCCCCGTTTCGTCGATTGAGCGCAAAATTCACATGCAGATCCGTCACACCCGGCCCGTTGGCTTCAGGAAGGTTATCCGCCCAAACCAGCAGGTAGCCCCGGGCGGGAACCGTCGTGCCAGGCGGGATGGCGAACTGATTTCGATTGTTCGGATTCTCCGACAGGAAGAATCCGGTGAGATCAGCCGCAGTGTCCGCAGGGTTGTATATCTCGAACCAATCGCTGAATCGGCCGGAAGCGGGATTCGTAAGCCCTGTCGAGTTGTCAGCCAGCCACTCGTTGATGCGAACCGCCGGGGGGGTGGCATCATTGCCAGCGCGTGGCGTGAGCCGCGCAAGTCTCTGGCGATAGAATGGCTGCGCATCTGGATACGATCCGTACGATTCATCCGCACCCAACCCGCGGTAGTTCAGGTAGTCCACTACCTGGACCCGACCTCCCACACGGCGACTCAATACAACGGAGCCGTTCGTAATGGCCGGGACGATCGAGGAATGGATGTCCATTGAACTGCTGGCCTCAGGCTCTCCATCCAGCCAGATCAACTTGAATTCACGAGGCTGGATGGATGAGTTCGGAGGGAAGGACCACTTGGTCAGATCGCCGTAGTCGTCGCTCAGGAACCAACCTTCCATAGAAATTGCGGTTGCGCCTGAATTCTGAAGCTCGACCCAAGCCTCACGTTCGCCCTGAGCGTCCGCTGCTCCATTCCGATTGTAGGGCAGGATCTCGTTCAGCCAGAGAGGAGGATATTCCGGAAGGTCCGCGGTTCGGTTGTTGGCAAACCCTGGCGTTACCAGCATCGGGGAGACGCTGTTGGAAACACTCAGGCCGCCCAGAGGAAATGTCCGGGCCGCGATGGTTTGCGCCGTCACGGTCGGCAGATAGTGGTAGGTCAGCGTGTAGGTGCCGTTGGTAAGAATCGGCAGGGTTACCTGCCAGATCGAACCATTGGTTGTGGGCCCACCTGAACCCCGCGAATCAATCCACAAACTTCGACTCCCGCTGCGAGCCACCTCGGAGGTCACGACCGTGGCGCTGTAGTTCGTTGTGACGATCCAGGTTCCTGGGAGCGGCGACTCGAAGGATCCGTTGATCACAACATCGGCACCCGAGGAATCCGTCAGACTCACGTCATCGATATGCACCTTCCCGGGCAGTCCCATGAAGAACATGAGGATGGATCCACGGTTGGTGGAGGTCACGCTGACCTTTTGCCACTCCTGCCTGGAGGCATCGGCCCAATTGCTGGACCTCGAGTTGTCCTCGGCGTCGTCCACAAGCTGAAGCGATACGCCTCCTCCATTGGCTGCCTGGGACCATGGCAAAGCGGAATCAAATCGCACTCGATCCACCAGCAAATCGTTCGCAGGGTTGGCTCCTGGACGTATCAGGCTGAGCACCTCGCCCTCGTTGGCCAATCCACCGTTGTATTCACCAAATACTGGGAATCCACCCGGGAAAGCCCTGATAAACTTCACCCGCTCCCGCGCCAGCAGCAGATGCTGCTCGGGGAGCAACAAAGAACCCGTCGGGAACGTGTAGTCCACGCCCTCCACCCTCCAACCCGAAAGATCGAAAGTCTCGGAGGAGGAACGGTTCCGGATCTCGAGATACGAGGCGTCCGGCAAGGAGGGGTTGTACATGATCTCGTTGAACACCACCCACCCTCGCGGATCGAGCGGTTCTCCAGCGTTTCGGATGACGTTCGTGATCGTCATCCCGCTCAGCACATTGCCCGAAGCGTCGCGTCCCTCGAAGATGAATTCGTTGGTGCCTGAGAGCAGAGGCATCGTAACCCGCCATTGAGTGGAGATCGTCGCAGCGCCGGGCAGTGCGAACCACACAACGGGAACAGCCTGGCCATTGACGGTAATCTGAGCCACTTCCAGTGGCGCGGATCCGCGCACGACAACAGCGGATGCGTTCGTCTGATAGGAGGTCGGTGTCGAGACGCTGAAGTTCGTGAGATAGCTCCGTACCTGGCTCAACAGGTAGTCTCTTCGTTGACCGAGCCACCCCCAAATCTCGGACGGATTGCTTGCGGTCTGGCCGCTGTTCACGAACTCGGCATGCTTGGCAATCATGAGCGCGTTCAGCTGCGGATCACGAAAAGGTCCCTCAGCAAGCTCCTTGATGAATCGAAGGTAGATGCGCCTGAACTCCGGGGTCTGATAGATCCGCAGCATCGCGGTGTCCGCGAAGTTGTGTTGGAAAATATCATCGCCTGTGGGCCCATCGGACCCGCTGTTGCCCAACACGATGTTGAAGTCCCATGTCATCAGCTGCCACCGGCCGCGCTCAGGCTTGTATCCGTACATGTTCTGGGAGTTGCGATTTCCAAAACTATCCCAGTTCCCCACGCCATGCTGCACGGCAAAGGTCTTAAGCCACTGCTCCATGTCCACGATCTGCCTCATGTTGCCGATGTAATTGCCGCCCGCAGGTGTATTGGCAGCATCCGTGAGATCCCAGACATTCGTGTAATCATTGGCGGTCAGGTTGGCCGCCCGGGTCAGGTAGTTGTATCGGTATCGGGCTATCTTCTTCTGGTCGCGCAAAGGCCCGGTGTAGAAATTCATGAGCGTGCACCAGGAGACGTTGTTGAACCCTGCAGAGGCTCCCGCGGTGACCGTGATGTCATCAAACTCAAACCAGGGCTGCAGCTTGTACAAGTGGCCATCGTTGTCATCAGGCCATCGCTGATCCACAATATCGCTCCCCGGTGTCTGCGTGTCTTCCATGAAGGAGCCCTTGCGAATACCATTCACGTACATCGCATGGAACCGCCGGTAGTTGTAAGGCAGGTCCATGGCTCGCATGAGCCAGTAAGCCGTCTGCTCGCGTTGCAGGGCTCCATCATCGAATGCGCTGTTACCTGGCGCGTGCAGCTTGTTGAAGTTCTCGGTCCCCAGGAGCATGTCATCCACAGGAAGCTCCAGCGAAAAATGGCAGGGGTCGGTCACGGGCGAATTGAACCCCTGATGGTACGGACTCCCTGAATACTTGCCGCTGATGTTGTAGATCGCACGGAAGTTTCCATAGACGAACGTGCCCTCAACTCGTTCGTTGCTCAGAGCGGGTCGATTGATCCACGTGGCGACATTCCTGGCCGTCAGATAGTAGTGGTACGTGGCGTAACCACTCGCAGGAGTGGGTTCGCCAAAACGAACGAGACACTCGCGCACGGGTGCATCGTCGGGGAACAGAACCGAGACCTGCGCAGGTGATGCATCGGCAGCCTGGATGTGAAATCCGACCAACGTTCCTGTGGCTTGTGCCGGTATGAAGGCGGAGTAAATGCCATCGGCAGCCAACGCGTCGCCGCCAGAACCATCATCCTTCATGGGAACGATCGCGATGTTGGTCGTCGGATCGAGCCGGTAGGCGAGATCGAGCCTTCCCACCCCGTGCGAATCATGGGCGCGGGCAGTGACAAGAACAGGTTCGCCCCCGGCAGGCAGCACCGGGGTGTGCCGAACTTCAGAAATGGCTGGGGGAGCGTTGTCGATCGCGATGCTGTTTCGGGCGCCGGGCGTGCCCAGGTTCCTGGGAACTTCCATCCGGCCCGCGAGCTCAAACCCATTGCCTTCGAGCCGGAGGATCACCTCAGGCCAGCCTCGCAGCCAACGAACACGCGCTCTGAAGACACACGGTTGATTCTCAGCCACGGCTCCCGTCAAAGCCACCCGGATCCGATTGGCCCCCGTGTCACCGCGCGCTGAAGCTCGCACCCTCAAGGAGTTCGCGCTGTTGTAACCCTCAGCGGTCTCGAGACGAGAGCTGATGTGATTGCCCTGGGGCGTCCATGGCCCCAGCCCAGACTCGAATGTGCCGTTGCTCAATCGAGGTGTCTGCGCATTTCCGGCAATGACTTCGACATCATCCAACAGGCACTCCCCCATCCCAAGCATGGTGACTTCCAGTCGGTTCGCCGTGCCATC
>VHDG01000118.1 GCA_016871475.1 Verrucomicrobiota bacterium | reverse complement strand
GACCGCTTCATGCACGTTGCCATCGTATCGAGTGTCGCCGCAGTCCTCCTGTTCGCCTGCTCGAGGTGGATCCGCAAATGGGCCCAGGGTGCTGATTGAGGTTCATGGGATTGCTGCAGGTCGTCCGCCCAACGTTACCCCCGGCCCGCTCGACCTGACCAACCGACACGCACCCGGTTTATCCAAAACAGTTTTTGCACGCCGGACACCCTGCATCTAAAACATCGCCATGACATACCTGTGGATCTTCCTGGGCGGAGGTGTGGGAAGCTTGTTGCGCTTCCTGACATCGGAGTGGACCACCCGACACTGGGGCTCTCAGTTCCCGTGGGGAACTCTCGCTGTCAATGTCACCGGATGCTTGATGATCGGAGTGCTCGCGCGATGGTTGGAAAACCCCGGCCAACCGGATGGAACATTCCCCACACGGCATCTGCTCATCGTGGGACTGTGCGGTGGATACACCACTTTCAGCGCGTTCAGCGTCCAGACGCTGGAGCTGATCAGAGATCACGCTTTCGGCAAGGCCATCGCGAACGTCCTCCTCTCAGTGGTGTGCTGTCTCCTGTCCACATCCCTCGGATACTGGCTGGCGTCCAAAAACACATCGCCTCTCAGCCTCCGATGAAAAACCGCGCACGAGGAGCCGCGCGGCATGTTGACCTTCAAACCTTCGTCCTCCGGCAGCAACACATGGTGGTTGGTTTGCTCCTGCTCCTGGAAAGCGAAGGCAGCGTCCGGGTTCAGTTTGAGGGCCGTTGAGCCGCTTTCCTGGACTTGGCCCATTCCCTCAGGATCTCGATGACCGCTGGAAGAATGGACAGAACGATGATGGCCAGCATCACCAGGCTGAAGTTCTTCTGGACCAAGGGATGATTCGCGAAGAAGTAGCCGGCAGGAACAAAGATCCCGACCCAAAGCAAAGCGCCCAGGATATTGTAGGTGGTGAAGGTCCGATAACTCATTCGCCCCATGCCCGCGACGAAAGGCGCGAATGTTCGAACAATCGGTATGAATCTGGCCAACACAATGGTCTTGGCACCGTGCTTTTCATAAAACGCGTGCGTTCGCTCAAGGTGCTTCTTGTTGAGAAACCTGACGCTCTCACCCCGGAAAATCTTGGGCCCCAACCAGGCCCCGCACCAGTAGTTCACCATGTCGCCCAGGATGGCCGCGATCGGCAACATCACCAGCAGGATCGAAAGGCTGAGACTGTCGCGAGCCGCGAAGGCACCGAGGGCAAACAGAAGTGAATCCCCCGGCAGAAAGGGCGTGATCACCAACCCGGTTTCACAAAACACGACCAGAAAGATGAGAACATAGAACCAGGGACCAAACTGAAGGATCAGTCCGTCCAGGTGCTTGTCCACATGCAAAACCAAATCAATAAACTCTCGGATCCATTCCATGGTGTCTTTAGAAAACGTCGTGAGAAGGCGAGGGAGCGCTGTAAAAGTCAGGTTTTCAAACCCAGGCCCAACACCGTCTTGCAATAGCGAATGCTCCGCTCAATCTCCCCTTTCTGGTAGCTCTGCTCCGCCTGCTCGTTGGGGGACCGGTTGGGCTCGATCGGACGTCCCCGCTTCGCCAGCGCCACAAACCTCGAAAAGTCGGCTGCCCGCATCCCGGAAAAACCCTGCCACATGGATGGCTTCAGATACGGAAACTCACGGGCAAAACCGGAGATTGTCTCTATGTGAACAGGGGCCTTGGGACAAAGCTCGGCGAAGCGCTTGAAGTAGGTCTTGAAGTCCACGACGCCTTCCCCCATGGCAGTCCACTGGACCTTGGCACCATCGGGATACTCCCAGACCATCGAGTCGCGCATGCTGCTCGTCAGCGTGTAGGGCCCCAGATTCTCCAGGTTCTCCAGCGGGTCTTCCAACGTCCAACATGCGTTTCCAGGATCGATGTTCACGCCCACGAAATCTTTTCCAGCAGCTTCAACCAGGGTCACAAGCTCGCGCGAATGCATATCGCCCGCATGATTCTCCACGGCGATCTTCACCCCATAATCCGTCGCGCGGCTCTTCATCGCCTGGCAGACCTTCACCGTGTCGGCCATCCGCGCCTCGATCCCACCAGGAGTCTTACGGTCCTCCCCTGAACCCAGGATCACCCTCAGCACGGGGGACCCGAGATCGCGGGCCATCCGAAGCCCCAGCGCAAGATGTTCCTCTGCCGTGCCGTTGTTGTTCCGGAAAGTCTTGGACGTCGGACAGATGCTCCATGTGCCGAGCTGGATGTCGATTCCCTTGTCCGTCGCCTTGCGTCGAAGCTCCTGAAGGGCCGCGGTCTCACGGCTGACAAAGGCATCGAGGTCAGTGATGAACAGGGAGTCAACCTGCAGCTGTTCGGCATAGTCGATCAAAGCCTCCGCCTTCCACTTCATGGCCCGCACCGCGAAATTATCGTAGCCCAGTTTGAGCCGGGCACGGGTGGGATCGGCGGCTGCGGAGCGCGAGGTTGAAGCGTTCAGAGCGGCAGCAGCAGCGGTCAATGCCAGTGCGGAGTCTTGAATGAAATGACGTCGAGACCGGGATTTGTCCATAACTTGCGGCCATGTGATAGAGAGGCGGCCGCTTCAACACAAGCCCGTTCGTAGAAACCGCTCAGGCCGTTTGCACGGCCTGCTTCATCTGATGGGTGACCAGCCAGAAACCTCCGGCGATCACAGATCCGATCAGCAGAATCATCGGCCAGGAGGAAGGCTCGGAGCCCTCGGTTTCAGGAGACGTGGCGCTGGAGACCTCGGGGGAACCACCCTGAATACGCGCCTGGACCTGAAGGGTCCGATCATACATTTGTTGTTGGAGCTCGTGCTTGTACTGGACCGCTCTCTCGTAGCGCGCCTGCCCCACCCGCAGCTTCTCCCGTTCTGATTCCTTCGAGGTGCGCTGCCAATACTCCGCCTGCTTCTCCAGCGGAGCGTTCTCGAGCTCCGGCGGCAATGGATCCACCGCGTTGACCGGGGTCACACCCATCATTCCAACTAGCAGGATGATCGCCGAAAGGATTCGAAGGTTTTTGATTCGCATAAGCCAGCGTGCAGAGGTTTGGGAAATGCAACTGCGGACAAGGAACGGTTACAGAATAGGCTGAGGACTAATCTCCTGAAGACTCAACAAGCCGATTGTATTGGCTTCAGGCAATCCGAGATCAATGAACAGATTCGGACTGGTGGCGTAACGACTGTGGACCCGCGAGTCGTAGTTGAAGCGAAGCCAGCCGCTGAACACCATCGCCTCATCACGACAGATCACCGATCCGTTTCCGATCAAACCGGTTAGCGTCGACCGCAAAGCCAGCGCATGGTTGCAGTAAAACACCCCATCCATCCGGTTGAAGCTATTCGACGCCAGGAGATTGAAATCCTCGGGCAACCCAGTAACGGCGTTGATCGGGTAATTCTCAAAGCCAGCCGCCTTGGCTGCTGTCACGGTGAGGTTCGCATACACGTAATTGCTGTCCACTGTCCCATCCCCGTCGGCATCATACCAGGCACTGTCGGCAGTCCCATCACCGTTTGTATCCTTGTAGGCCACGCCGTCATCAGGAGTCCCCGCGATGCCATCGGCTCCGAGGTTCGCTTCTCCTCCGACGTTTTTCAGTCCGTACACAGACGGATCAAAACAGGCACTCTTCCATGTCGTGGAGTTCGGATTCCCCCCGAAGATCGACTCTCGCACAGCGAATCCAACCAGGTCCTTGTTGGCATTGTTCAAGACCCACGAATCTCGCGAGGCGGCGGACATTGTTTCAGGCGGCGTGGAGTAATCTGCACGGTTCTTGTAACTCAGGTCCCCGGCCACATAGAGATTGCCCCCCACATAGAGCGTCCCCTTTCCGGTGATCTTTCCCTTGATAATCACATCCCCTGGAATGACCACGGGCCCGTTGATCACGATTGGGCTGGCATCGGTACCCACGATGTAAACGCTGGGCTTGAGGGTGTTGGTATGGGTACCGCTGATGGAGATGCCCGGTGCGTTCAACGTGCCGCCCTTCGCAGCCGCCATCGCGCTGTATTCCGTGAAATCCTTGAGATTCGGCATCTTCACGCGCTCCGATCCGTCCTTCAAATAGGCTAGCGGATCGGTCTTGGCCAATCCGTTCAGGGGCACCGTTGCCCTGTTGAAAGGATTGATCGGCACGTTGTTGGCCGCGATCTCACCAGTCGCCGTCACCGCCCCGTTCACGATAGGATCGTAACGGAAGTCGAAATCCCAGTTGGAACGGTTGTCACCGTTTCCAGTGATGGTTGAGCCCCACCACCAACCCCAGTTGTTCAGAAAGTACTCATAATCAAAAACCTTGCTGGGCGGTTCCTTTTTCACCGTGGCAAGCAACGTCCGCGTCTTGTTACCGACGAGAGCCGTCGCCTGCACCGTAAACACCCCTGCCGCTCCATTGGTCGCCGCCGTCACGATCACCTGGGCGTCCTTGAAACCCGAAGCCGTGGTGTTGGTGAGTGCGTTGTAATAGGGCAAGGACATCGTCCCGGCCGCCTTGCTGAAAGTGCCGGCAGGAGAAGTGTCGTCGGCGATATGTCTGGCAGCCCACTGAACCGCATTTTCGGCGTGGTAGAAGGCTTCATTGAAATCCGTCCGGTTGTGCGCCATCCGAACTCTCTGGCTGCTCAACCCGATCAGGCTGTAAGCCCCCATGCCCACGAGCATGGTCATCCACAAACAATGGGCCAAAGCCGATCCATCCTGGGATCGATTGCCGCTGATTCGAAGTTTCATGAGATTCATTCCTCCTGCATTCAAAGTTCCCAACAACACGACCAAAGACACCAACGGTCTGGAAAAGCCTCAGGGCCCACGGAGCCGGACAGTGAAATAACGCTCATACGTCGTCGTGGTATATCCCTGCCCCGAGCGACGGCGGGATGCCTTGTCATCGTTTAACTTGAGGTAAACGTTCAGCAACGATCCGTCCGGACGGTAGCCCTCCTTCAAACCGAGCGTGAAATACATCTCCTCCAAAACCACCGCATTGGCTTCACTGCGCCAAATGACTTTATGATCCCCCGAGACATTCTTGTTGGGATCCAGAATCAACCCGCCCTGCGCACTGTCAAAGTACAGCTGCTGCTGCGGCTGCCCGGGCCCTGTGGACAGAATGGCCAACTGAAACTTGGATGCATTGTTGGTGCTGGGATTCCCCAGGGTGGCTCCCTGGGTCGCACTCATGGTCTGGATGGTCTGAATCAATCGGTCCTGGAGCAGATCCACGCTCCCGCCCAGCACGGCGCTGGACAACCCCTCCCGCTGCTGCTTCGCCACCTCCAGATAGACCACGCCTGCCGAAGCCATGCATAGCGTCCCCACCGCCATGCTGATGTACATCTCAACGAGTGTGAAAGCTGCGCGACGTGCCGCAGCCAACAACCCACCCCCTGATCTAAATTCGATTCGCATAGTTCGTTCTTCCCTTCCTCCATGCCGCCTTCTTCCCCGCAAAGACGATCACTCCCTGGCTTCCAGATCCCGATGCCGGACCATGTCGAGCCTCATCTGCTGTCTCGCTCCTCGTCCCAATGGAGCATCCCAGGCCAGTTCCAGTGTTACCTGACGACGACGCACCACTCCCGAAACGGTCTCGTTGTCGAGAGTCACCGTCAGGGTGGGATTTCGAGCCTGAAGCCAGGCCAGGTCAGGACAGAAGCTGTAGTAATTGGTGTTGTTGATAGAGGTCACCACTCCGCTCTGAGGAAGACGTATAGTCAGAGTCTTCAGGAGCTCGTTCTGCCGGATCCCGTCGAAGATCGGGTTGATGGGCATGCCTGGGACAAGATTGTCAAAGGATAATCCCCTCAGGTTTTCCATGTAATGAACCGCAAAGTCCGACATAATGGCGCGCTCCCTGTCGCGGGCATGATGCACTTTCGAGAAAGTGATCGCGCTCAGACCGCTAAAGAACATCAACACGGTGATCGCAGTGGCGAAAAGGAGCTCCACCAACGAATATCCTCCCCGCTTTCCAACGCCCGTTGTGATTTTTACCTTCATGGTGTCCTGTTCCTGATCAAGGGATTCCTCCCGTTTCCAACCAATACCAACCCGGCCAGATTCGCTCTCGAAAACATCAGCACCCACAATGCCATGGCAAAGCCTGCGGACGATCCAGCTAGTTTCTGGGCCATTTGGTACTGATTCAGGACGATTTGAGGCAATCGGACCGCAAATGACCCTCTCCCAAGGGCTGGGTTGCCGGAGCGGTGCCTTGCTAATTGAAGTTCGGAGGCTAGGTTTTGGACGGTTTATGAAGTTCTCTCCGCCAAGCTGGCTTCGTTCAGGATTTGTGCTGCTGTGGCTCATGGCTTTGTTCGCTCAGGCTGAAAGGATTCCACTCGATGAACACGCAAGGCCCGCTCCAGCTCCCTCAACCGGCTTTCGTAGCGCAACAACCCGCCTTCCCATGCCCGGGGATCGTCAGCTGCAAAATGCCAACAACACCACCCCGCTCCCTGCCCGCCCCAAACCCAAACCGTTGATTGAACAGCTTGATGTCCCACCCGCGTGGGCCCGGCAATGGACAGGAACCGGGGCCTTCACCCAAAAACAATCCGTTTCACTCCCGCCTCCGAGCCTCTCCCATCCATCCCTCGCCAACATCGACCCATCTCCCGCTCCAGCCTCCTCGTTCCACCTCCACCAGAGCCCTGGACAAACCGACCCTGCCAACCCCTCCGGGGCAGTCGGACCGGATCACATCGTGACCCTCCTCAATGGCATCCTGCGCGTCCACACGCGCACGGGCGACCCCTTGGAATCCATTTCACTGGATGAGTTTTTTTCCACTCTCGGCCCCGATGTTCCCACCTTCGATGGTCGCTGCATCTACGAACCCTACTCAGGCCGATGGATCATCGCAGCCGCAGCAGATCCCCTGGGCGGCGATGGCGGAATGGCAGTCGCGCTCTCGGGCAACTCGGATGCCCTCGGATCCTGGCATCGGATCTTCATCTCGTTGGGTTCAGCTCGAGGTCTGTTTGCCGACGGACCCGTGATTGGCTTCAACCGACACTGGATTGTCATCCAGGCCAATCTCTTTCAAAGAGCCGACGGCACTTTCGCGGAAAGTCAGGTGATCGCAGTCGACAAGTCCGAGTGGCTCGGCGGTGCCGAACCTCAGCTAGCCCGATTCCGATTGAACGGGACGGAATACGGCGGGAGTCAGATCCCTGCGGTGACCTACGACGGACTCCAAAATGAACTGCACCTGGTCAAAAACTGGATCGGGAACTACGTGGACCCCGATACGAGCGAGCGCCAGGGTTTCCTCCGTGTGTTCACTCTATCCGGAACACCCGGAGAGGAAGTCCTCGATGCTGGAGCATTTGTGTCCACACTGGATGAGCCCACCCGCCCTGCATTCGTATGGGCTGACGCGAACTCCGGCACCCAGGGGCTGGGACGGCAGAATGGGACCTCGCGTCGATTGGACCTGGGAGACTCGAGAATTCAGAACGTATTTTTCCGAGGCACTTCCCTTTGGTGTTCTCAAACGGTCCTGCTACCTGCCGCTCAACCAACCCGTGCCGCAGTGCAATGGTGGGAGGTTTTTCCTGACGGCCGATTGTTTCAGCGTCATCTGGTGGATGATTCGAGTGGCGCCTGGTCTTACGCCTATCCCTCCATCGCCGTGAACAACAACTACGATGTGCTTCTGGGATACTCAGGCTTGTCAGCCTCTGTTCATCCAAGTGCGTACTACCGGCTCTATCCAAACCTCGGAGTCTTCAATGATCCCCTGGGGGAAAGGCTTTTGAAATCGGGAGAAGGGACCTATCAGCCACCGGCCCCAGGCGCTGCATCATGGGGCCGATGGAGCTCCACGTGTATTGATCCGTGGAACGACGGGGTTTTCTGGACACTTCAGAGTTACACACTGGCGCCGGGAGGAGGGGACTCCGCCCGTTGGGGAACGGTATGGGGCGCAGTGATACCTTCCTACGACCTTCAGCTCAAAGCCCGTGCTTCCAAAGTCAAGTTGGCAGTGGGAGAGAGCTTCGAGTGGACGCTGACCTTGAGCAACCGTCTGAGATCCTTCGGCTACAACGCCGTGGTGCGCATGCCTGTTCCAGTGGGAGTGGACATCCTGGAAAGCTCAACCGACATCGGAACCCTTGTTCAGGAGGGAGACTCACTCTACTGGGATGTGACGTCGATAGGTCAGGCGGCTGGGAAATCCATCGTGCGATTGCGCGCCAACGGATTTGCTCAGCAGATCCAGCTCTTCGCGGAGGTGTTTGCTTTCGGGGAGGACAGTCAGCCTGGGAACAACACCATATCGATCGACGTTTCCATGGCGGACATCCCTCCGCTGGTTCCTCCGAACCTGCAGATTGGCGTTCTGGAAGGAGGCGGCCATGGATTGGCCTGGCCGGTGGGATATCTGGGATTTCGAGCCGAGCAAGCAACCAGTCTCGCTGGGCCGTGGAAGGATGTCTCATCGGCGCCGATACTTTCGGATCGCTGGTGGATTGTTCCGCTGCCCTCAAGTTCAGACCCGATTTTCTTCAGGCTGCGCCGCTAGCGAGCCGTTGGAGTTTCTGCATATCGCAGGAACCGATGGCAACTCACCCTCAGGCATCCTGGTAGGAAACTCCGACCGAGGAATCCCTTTGGACACTGGGAAGGGTGGCCAACGAACCGTGCGTCCGACTTCAAGCCCCGAGAGGCGAGCACTGAGGTTCTTTGTCCATCCCTTTAGCAGCCCAAGCGCCGGCAGGCGACTGTTCGAGAAACTTAACTTCCGCATCACTACGCCCGGGGAGAGGCCAAAAGCCCAGGTTA
>VHDG01000117.1 GCA_016871475.1 Verrucomicrobiota bacterium | reverse complement strand
GACCGGTGGTTGCTCGGAGCTGTGGGGACGCCAGGCCTCATCGCGTGACCACTTCACGGCTCCGCTCAGGAAATCGACACAGCGCACACTGGCATCCGGTTCGTTGCGTCCGCTGAAGGCATAGACGTGGCCATTCTTCAATACGGGTGTCATCCAGTGCACCTCGAGGCCTGTGCCTCTCCACACCTCCTCCACCCCGCGACCGTCTGGTTTCACCTTGAGCAACACCGAGCCCACCTTGAAATAGGCTGCCGAGATGAGGATGTAGGGCCCCATCACCACCGGATTCATGGCGTTGACTGAGTCATTGGCACGAGAACGGAACCAGAAAGAGAAGTTCACAGCCCCGTTCGTGGGGTTCACCGAGACGAGGCCCTGGCGCATCAGGCAGAGCACGTGGCGTTGTCCGTGGATGGTCGCAGCCACAGGACTTGCGTAGCTGGCCTGCTTCTCCCAGGTCTGCCACGACACGGTTCGTTCACCCGGCCAACCTGTCATTGGAACCCCTTCCCAATTCTTCTGACCCACACTCTCCCAGATCGTGGCCCCAGTCTGGGGATCGAACGCCGCCATTCCGGAGTTCGGCTGCCCACCTGTCATCACAATCAACCGGCCTGCCTCCAGAATAGGGGTGCTGCCCACTCCAAAAAACGCGGATGGGATGGTGAAGTCCTTGGCTGTCTCGCGTTCCCACAGCTTGCGTCCCGTGGCGAGGTCCAGGCACAGAAGGCGTCCCTCCGCTCCAAACGTATAACAGCGATCGCCGTTCAACAGCGGGGTGCAGCGGGGGCCGTTGTTGTAACCGTAAGGATCCTCGTAAGCCGTGGGATAGGCGTGACGCCAGCCTTCCTTGGCGGTTGTGACATCGAAGGTCTGTACGATTTCCTCCTTCCCGATGCGATGGTGAAGCACCAGACGCGATCCCAGGACCGACGGCGCGCTGTATCCGGTGCCTACCGGAATCGACCAAAGTCGTTTCGGTCCTCCGTCGGGGATGCGGTTGATGAGGTTGGTCTCCGTGGAGATGGCGTCTCCGGTGGGACCGAGGAACTGCGGCCAGTCCTGGGCATGGCTTGGGCCGGATATGGCGGAGCACATCGCCCATAGAGTTGTGACAAGCGCAACCAGCTTCATGGCTTGGGAGAGGGTGTGGGTGAGGGGAGCGAGGGGATGCGAGTTCTCCCGCAGATTTCGTCCCAGGTGAAAGAGCGATGGGTCACCAGCCCGGTTCCGATCTGATAAATCTCCAGGGTGAGGCGAGGTTCGCTCCCGGAGGTGTCGATATCGTAAATGCAATAGAATCTTCCCTTGTTGTGATTGATGAACATTTCGGGCGTCACACGGCTGTCCGAGGCATTGCCACCGATGGGTCCCGATGTCACCTCGATGAATCGTCCCTGAACCTGATAAGCAGCGGTGAAATGACGGTCGCCGGAAATCAGGATCACTCCTTGTATCCCTTTGTGGTCGATGAACTGGAACAAGTCGTCGCGTTCCCTTGCGAAGCTCGTCCACGAGTCAGGCGTGCCATAGCTCTGCCATTCGCTTCCGGAGACCAGCACTTTAATCCGGGCTTTGGACGCCGTGAGGGATTCCTTGAACCATTCGAGCTGGCGAGCTCCAAGCATGGTCTTCTCAGGGGTGACAGGGCTTCGGTTGGGAGAGCGGTGATAGCGTCCATCGAGGCAGAAGAACTCCACATCCCCGCGGGAGAACTTGAAATAGATGCCTGGGTTCTCGCGTTCGCCGGCACCTGGATTGGCCCAGTGTTCCAGAAATGCGGAGAGCGCCATGTCCTTTCCGGGCAATGATCCGTCGCTGTCGTTCGGCCCGAAGTCATGGTCGTCCCAGATTCCGTAGACGGGGATGCTGCGGGTGGCCGCCAGGAAGCCGGGGGAGGAGCGTTGACCCAGATAGGCTTTTCTCTGAGCAGCCTTGTCGCTGCTGTTGGCATAGTGATTGTCCCCGAGCATCAGGATGAGATCCATGTTGGTCCGGGTGGCGATATCGGCCCAGCCCGCAGCAGGTTCGTAAGGCTGATAGCCGGAACAGGACACAAAACAGAAACGCAGCCTGCCCGTGCCCGCCGTGGCGGCAGGAGGCGTTTTGAACGACGGGTAGGGCGGATGCAAAGCCTCCTTGCCGTCCAGGAGAATGGAGTAATGGTAGGTCTGGTTGGGGCTCAGGTCGCCCATTCGAATAACTCCCGCTGCATCCGTCTCGGGTTTGAGTGCAGCGCCCCGTATGGTTCGGCTGTTTGACAGGTCCGAGCGTGTGCTGACCTTCACGGCGAGCGACGCCGGTTCGGAGGCCTTCACCCAGATGGCGGCTTCGGATTCGGAAACGTGGCCCAGCATGGGCCCCAGGACCAGCCACTTTGCCGGGGCTCCGGATACAGATCCAAAACATGCGCATCCAGTGATCCAGTATACCAGGAATCGGCGGACGATTTGTGTCATGGGCAAACACATAGCGGGAAGCCTTCTTCAAATAAACACATCATTTCCAACGATTGACAGAAACCTGAACTGGTGCCACTACTGCGGCGTTCCCGTGCTGTTTGACGAGGGTCAAGTCGGCTGGTCGGGAACAGACGAATGCTGTCGCCACAAAGCGGTGCACACGGACGTCGGTCAGGAGCTCCGTCCTGTGCCGAGAGCACTCGTCATCAGACAAACAACATACATGATTCGACATATGAAAAAACTCGTTACACTCCTCGCGGCTGTCGCTGCGATCTCATTGGTATCAACCGCCTCCGCCGAAGAGAAGAGCCTCAAGGGCGAAGGTCTCTGCGCCAAGTGCGCTCTGAAGCAAACCTCCAAGTGCCAGGATGCAATCCGGGTCGAGGAGAACGGCAAGAAGGTCGTCTATTACATCGAGAAGAATGACGTGAGCAAGGGGCTGCACGACAAGGTCTGCAGCGCGACCGTCGAGATGGAAGCCAAGGGCAAGGTGACCGAGAAGGAAGGCAAGAAGTGGATCGCTCTGTCCAAGCTCGAAACCAAGTAATCACGCCGGGTTTCTAAACCCATTTCAAACGCCCGCCAGCTCTTGGCGGGCGTTTTTTTTGGGGGGGAGCCATGCTTCAACTGGATTCGACCTCAAGGTTTCGCTGGTTTCTCCGCCTGTGATTTCAACCATCCCAGGAGGTTGGCGACATCGGCAGGCGTGAGCGCCTCTGCGAAAGAAGGCATCAGAGATCCAGGCAGTCTTCGGATCCCGCTGAGGTCTTTCCTGAGCATGATCTGTTCGGCTCCGGAGGCCTGGCCCAGGGTGAGACTCGTTGCCCCGTCGTCCCGGAGAATCCCAATCACAGACAGGCCGTCAGTGGGGGTAACCAAAACGGTTTCGTACCCGGGACGGATGCGTTCGTTTGGGAGCAAGATGTCCTTGAGCAGGGATTCCTCCCCCAATCCCAGTTGTCCCATCAGATCCGGCCCCAAATCATGGCCTTCGGCCCCCACTCGATGGCACGAGGCGCATGCTTGAAGGAACACCGCCTTGCCCCGTGCCGGATCTCGAGCTTGTGACAGAGCATCAACATATGGTTTGAAGGTTGTTTCGGTGATCGCCAGATCGGCGGGGAGCGGCTGCGAGCTTGTGGGCTCATCGTCAGCCGGTGCGGACGGCAGAAATGTTTCCTCCAGCGCGCGCGTCGCAACTCGAACTTCCTCAACAGGGCTTGCACCCAGCCGACCCATGGCTCGCTTCGTTCCGATCTCCGTCAGCGGAGTTCTTGGAGCATTTTTTCTGCCCTTGGTGATGGATCGAACCGCCAATGCCTGGTTTGCGGGTTTGCTGGTCCCCAACAGGGTTAGAAGCTTTCCAAGCTCACCCTCATTCCTGCCCGCCCCCACTGTTTCACTCACCGCCTGGACCCAGCTGGCTTCTGGTTCTGCCTTCGCCATCCAGCTCGCCAGAAAATCCACCGATCGTCCGGCAAGGGAGGATAAGACAGCTGGTTGCATCCAACGTATGGAGCCATGCTGCTGTGCCAGTCGAACAAGCTCTCGAACTGCCTTGGGATCCGGGCTCTCGCCAAGGCTCAGTGCAACTTGCAGAAGCACGCGCGGATGAGTTTCCGAAGCCGTCGCCGATATCAATGCCTCCAACAGCCCGCCGTTGGACGATTGACCGAGCAGTTTGTCTCCCAGCTGAAGGGCGTGCACCCGCACTTCGGGAGCGGGGTGAGAGAGGAAGGGAGTCACATCAGCCGGGAGGACCAGCTCCAGACCTGCAAGTGTCCTGAGGAGAGTGATGATGCCCTGAGGCGGATTCGAAGGTCGTTTCAGGGCTGATCGAACCAGTCCACCCGCTTTATTGTCTCCGCGTTCAATCAGCAATCGTTGAGCGGTCTGGCGTCGCCATAACAGGCTTCCCGTGCATTCTTCGACCCAGCTAGGGATATCCATGTCCGCTAGGCTTTTTGCCTCCATGGGTTTGGACTGCGCGTGAGTCAGGCGGTAGATGCGTCCCCGGTCGTGTCCTGCGTAGAGGCCGTATTGCTGCTGCAGATGACGCGGGATGGCGGAGTAGTCCTCAATGATCTCGCGATAGTAGTCCACGATCCATATGCGCCCGTCGGGACCGTGCAGGATGTTCATGGGATGGCTCCAGGGATCCGTGCTGGCCGCGAATTCGGTGCTCTCCTCTCCCGGAGCCCGTCGGAGGGTGAGCACGGATCCGTCGCGCTCGATCAAGGCACGGTGAATGAGATTCCCGGCTGGCTCGCAGACAAAGTAGTGACCGGTCAACCCCGGGAGCACCGAATCTCGATAGACAAACGGGGAACTCATGGATGTGAACCAACCACCGGCGTCGCTGTCGGAGGCGCCGTAGCGATCCCTGTAGAACTTGAAGTAGTTGGTGTCCTGCGCTCGATGTCGACGCCACGGATGCGGTTGTGATCGCGCATAAGCCCGCCGATCTCCGGTCCCGGCCTGAAGGCCGGAGGTGGCGGCGCTGGGGTTTCGCACGAGGTAGCGCCAGGGCAGGGGGGCGACGTGGTAGCTGGTTGTCGTGCTGACCACAAATCGCTCTTCGGAATCGGTGAAAGTGTGACCGAAGGTGTGTGTGGAGCCTGTGACGGGCTCGATCGCACTCCCATCGCTTCGAATCCGAAAATCGGACCCTGGCAATTCAACCGGTGCTTTCAGCCGAGGACCCGAGATGCTCCCACCACCCCATCCTCGCCCGAAGTAGATCCAGCCATCCTCCCCCCATAAGGGCGCATTGATCCCTCGCTCCAGTTCCCCTGTGCGAAATCCGCTGAACAAGGTTTCCCGAACCTCGGCTCGACCGTCGCCATCGCGATCGGCGACGAACACGATCTCAGGCGCACAGGCGGCGATGATCCCGTCGCGGGCTGGCACGATTCCGTAGACCGGAGGCAGATTGGTCGTCCAGATGTCGGCTGCGTCCATGCGGCCGTCGTTGTTGGTGTCGCGCAACAGTTTGATCACACCGTAAGTGCCCGGCTCCGCCGCTTTGTAGAAGCGCTTATCGGCAGCCACTCGACGGACCTCTGTATCGAGCTTTCCCGTCTTGTTGAGCTCCGTGACATCAAGCTGGCCGGGCAGGTTGTAGCCGTGGAGTTCGGATACGAACATTCGGCCCTTGTGGTCCCAGCATATTCCCGAAGGTGAAGCGATGAGGGGTTCGGCTGCGATCACCTCCAGCTTAAAGCCGGGAGGCAGGACGAACGAAGCTGCGGTGGTTTCGGGAGATGAAGGTGCGGGAGCGTCTGTGGGTTGGGGGATCTGGGCTGAGCCGGTGAGTGTCGCAAGACAGACCCAGGCGACTGGAATCCGGGATGAGCAGAAACAATTCATGCGCGATGACTGCCAATACCGCTACGCAGTCATCGCTGCGAGCAAAACTTCTTCGGCCTTACTTTGTCTGGGAGCCTCTCGCCCCACGCCTCGAAGTCGGACGCGCAGTTCGTTGTCCACCCTTGAGGGTGTCCACTCCCCAACCTCAGCACGCTCACGCCCAACACCCGTTGGGAGCGCACGTCGCCTATCCAGGGGGCACGGGTATTGGCTCTAATGACCTGTCCCACTATTGCCCTCTCAGCAAAACACCAGCTACTGGCCGTTCTTCTCCGCTCCAGGCGTCTCCACAGCAGCAAACGCGGCGAACTCACGGGCGTGGTGGGGTTGAACCCTGGCTTTCAGCCGTACTTGCGGGCCGTCATAATCGCATTCCACGACCTCCCCGATCTCGTGCAGCCTTGCGATCGTGGCCGCCTCACTGTGCGGAATCTGAAGTTCGAGAAGCTGTCGGATCGGTCGAAGCGCTGCACCGATGGCCGCCAGGAGATCGTCAACCCCCTGGCCGGTTTTCGCTGAAACCGCCACCGCTGCGGGATGACGTTCGCGGAACTGACGGATCCGCTCCTCAACCCCAAACGCATCCATCTTGTTGAAGACCATCAACGACGCCCGACCTTCGGCTCCAATCTCCCTGAGCACCGACTCCACTGCCAGGATGTGTTCTTCAGCCGACGGATGGCTCACATCCACCACATGAATCAGAAGATCAGCCAGGACTACTTCCTCGAGAGTGGCTTTGAAGGCCTCCACCAGACCGTGTGGCAGCTTCTTGATGAAGCCTACCGTGTCGGTCAAAAGAACATTCTGGTTGGTCGGAAGCCTGAGCCGTCGCGTCGTGGGATCAAGGGTCGCGAACAGTTTGTCTTCTGCGAGCGCGCTCGCGCCGGTCAGACGGTTCAGCAGGGTGGATTTCCCGGCGTTGGTGTAGCCGACAATTGAAGCCAGGGGCCAGAGCCGTCGCTGACGACCCTCGCGTTGTGTGGAGCGATGCTGGCGGACCTCATCCAGTTCGCGTTGGAGTCTTGCGATGCGGTCCTGGACACGACGGCGATCTGTCTCGAGCTGGGTTTCGCCATCGCCGCGCATTCCGATGCCACCCTTTTGCCGGGAAAGATGTCCCCAGAAACGGGTGAGGCGAGGGAGGAGATGCTCGAGTTGAGCGAGTTCAATCTGCAGCTTTCCCTCCCGTGTGCGGGCGCGTTGGGCGAAGATGTCCAGGATGAGGGAGGTTCGATCCAGGATTTTGCATTCGAACAGGGCTTCGAGGTTGCGTGCCTGCGCCGGGGACAGTTCCTCGTCGAACACGACTGTGTCGACGGACTCACCTTTGCAACGGCCTGCGAACTCTGCGGCTTTGCCGCTTCCGATATAGGTGCTTGCGACGGGGGCATCGAGCCGCTGGGTGCCGTTCCCGACAACGGATCCGCCGGCGCTGGCGACCAGCTCATGGAGTTCGGCGAGCGAATCTCGAACGTCCCACACCTGCTCATCCTTCCACTCCACCGCGACGAGAAACACCCGTTCGGGACGCTTTCCAGATCCGCCTCCCGCACTCGATACCAATGCCTTCATCCGGGAGATCCTACGGGAGTTTCAGCAGCTCTTCCTCGGTCCACGCCTGTTCACGCTGTGCGGTGGCGTCGCGCACGGCTTTCACAGCCTCGGCACTGACGGGCGAGAAGGAATGGCCCCACTCTTTCCGGATATAAGTGAGAACATCCGCCACCTGATCATCGTTCAGAATGTTGAGCGGCGGCATCTCGAGCTGGTAGGTCTGCCCTTTTACCTTAATGGGTCCACGAACACCGTGCAGGACCATCCGGATCAGGCGGTCCGGAGAACCGCCGGTCCATTCGGACTCTGCGAGCGGAGGCGCCAGTCCTTCCTGACCGAGGCCGTGAGGTTGGTGGCAGGCTCCGCAGACCATGGAGTAAACCTCCTTGCCCGCCTGAAACCGTTTGCGTTCAGCGTCAGACATGGAAGCGAGTTGAGCTGCGTTGACGGTGTTGGTCTTGGCATCCAGCAAACCCAAACCAAGCGCGGCGGCCTGCTTCAACCACTCCGATCCGGTCGCCTCATGCAATTGTTTAAGAGCTGCGGCGTTGTTGCTTGCAGATCCTGCCACTCCCAGACTGAGCGCGGCCTGAACCCGCACACCCAAAGACTTGTTCCAGAGGGCTTGTTGCACAGCTTTGGTGATGGTGGTTTTTCCTTCCTGGGCTGCCTTTAGATAAGGCTCCGCAAAACGCAAACCGGTGCGTTGAATCCATGGCTCCGAATCCAGCAACATTTCCTCCACGAGACCGGCTTCCATTTTTCCCATGCCTTCCAAAGTCCAGAAGGCGTGCAACCGAAAGCGCACATCCCCCGGCCGCCGCGCCAGGTCGCTCAGGGCCGAAACGACCGAGGCATCCGCTCGTTCAACAAGCAGCCGCTGGGCCGTGTCGCGGTGCCAGCCATTGGGATGCTTCAAGAGCGCCACGAGCTCCGCGGAGGATGCGCGGGACAGCTTTGTTCGCGGCCGGCTTTCGCCCTGGCGATGGGTGATGCGATAGAGCCTTCCCACCTCCAATGGCTTGTCCAGCCCCCGGTCCTCGACCTGTTTCCGCAGGTAGGTCGTCATGTAGATCCGGTGTTGAATCACGCCGCGGCCGATATCAATGACGTAAAGGCCGCCGTCAGGACCATCGATCAGGTTGACCGGACGAAACCGCTCGTCGGTGGATGTGAGAAACTCCGCGCGCCCCATCCCATTCGAGCTTCGCAGCATCGGGCCGTCTTCCCATAGATGCTGAAGCCGGATGAGGTTTGCGGACGGTTCACAGACGAATGCGTGGTTTCGCGCTGATGAGGGAAGATTGTCACCCCGGTAGATCAGTGTTCCACAGGCCGCGGTGAAATTCGCGAGCCTGTGATCGGGCCCCAGGGTGGCGGGCTGATAACCTCGGTTCACTCCGGCAGTGATTCTCGAGGGCCAGACCGCCTGGCTCGAGACA
>VHDG01000116.1 GCA_016871475.1 Verrucomicrobiota bacterium | reverse complement strand
AGCAGCACGGTCATCAACAGATCGCCGCTTGTCGGTTGCGTATAGAAAAGATCTCCATCCCACGAGAAATCCAAACCCCAGGTGTTGCCGCCCTTGGAGGAGTATTGCTCGAATGCCGAGCCGTCCGGCTTGAATCGCACAACGCCCGATCCGATGCGGCCGAAGGCTTTGCCATTGACGGCAGATACCACATCGCCGGCGCTGTAGCCGTGCGTGGCATAGATCCAGCCGTCCAAGCCCCAACGCAGGTTGTTGATGACAGCATGGGTGTCAAAAGTCCCAAGGCCGGTGTAGAGCTTCGATACCGAGTCCGATTTTCCGTCGCCGTTGGTGTCGCGAATCAACAGGACATCCGGTGCCGCCGCCGCAATGATCCCGTCCTTGTGGAGCACGAAACCCGTGACGAGGTCGAGGCCTTCATGCCACACCACCTTGGAGTCCATGACCCCATCTCCATCCTTGTCGGTGAGCACGCTGATTCGATCCTGAGCCGGGCGATCCTGAATCCCTGCCTGATCCACGAGACCGCCGCCGTCTTTCCACTCCTGACCTCGGAAGTTGGGGCGGATGCCGCGTCGGCCGTTCGGGTATTCAGGTGTTTCAGCGACCCAGAGCCGGCCCTGTGGGTCCCAGTCCACGTTGATGGGTTTGTTGATGAGAGGTTCTGAAGCGACGACCTTCATCGTGAACTCCGGGTGCAACTCCAGTTTGGCTTTTGCCGTGGAAGGGTGCGTTGGGCCGCCTTCGGGGTATCTGAGTGATGCGAGTTCCTCTTTTGTGCAGAGCAGGGCGGGGTCGCGTCCTCCAGCCCAGGCGATTCCCCGGAAGAGCACCCCGCTCACATGGGGCTGCTGGAATGTGGAATACTTATGACCCAGTAGGGAGACGAACGCGCGGTAAGGTTTTCCACCCTCCAGGGTTTTCTCGTAGGTCCACATCTGGGGAGCGATCTCATAGATGTGGGGGTTCGAACGGCCATCACGAGTGTTCCGCCGATCCGGAACCCAGGTGCCTGCCAGAATCTTGGCTTCGGGCATCATGTGGAGGTCCCAGTACATCTCGTCGTCGATATCGAAGTTGGAGGCTTCGTGGGTGATGGGGTGTTCATGATCGACGTAGTAGAAGGAGATGGGGCCTTCGAACCATTTGGATCGACCATGTTCCCATGCCCCGCCGATGACGGTCTTGAACCAGGGCGCGTTGGTGCCGCAAACCGCATCGTGAAGGCAGACGATGCCGCCTCCGCGCTTGAGAAAAGCGTCCAGGTTTTCCCGGTCAGCGCCTGCAATGGATCCTGCCTCTGCTGCGAACATGACCAGGACATCCGTGTTTTTCAGCTGATCTCCCGTGGGAAAATTGAGCGCACCCTCCACTTTGGCACCGCGGCCCGAGAGAATACCGGTGAAGTCACCCAGGAAGCGTCGATGGTCATGGAGCCCGTTTCCCTCGGGGCCGTGAGTTTTGGGGCCGCCGCGAATGAAGATGCGCAGAGGTTCGGCGGCGTAGGCTGTGTAAGCCCAGACCATGGAGGCCAAAACGAGGAGACGCGTAAAAGCAGTCATAGGTGTATTTAGCGGGCGCAGATTGCATGTTCAAACCGCACTCCGCCAAGAAAGAAGTGGAGTCAGGTCTGGAACGGGAAACAGGACTTTGATTTGAGACAGGAAAATTGAGGACAGGAATATTGCCCGAGGACTCTTTGATGGTCGGTTTACCGTGGGCTTTGTCGTGCGAGTCTAGGGAAGTAGGGGCACGGAACAACTCGGCACAAGAAGACTGCTCTTCCCATTTTTCTGTCCCCAATATTCCTGTCGAATCAGGTCCGGGCGGTCAGGCGCGATGTGCCTCAGACAGGAAAGAGGTCACAGATGAAAGGGGAACTGCAGGGGACGGGAATCAAACGAATGGGTGTCAGACGAATCAATTCCGAGACAGCATCCGAAATCCAATCCGCTGGCAAACGACGTCATAGGAAAGCGGTAGAGGGCTACCGCACTCCATGACGCTTCGCGAATCCCTAGCCCACCCTAGGCGAGGCAGGCTTTGAGAACATTGCCTGAGACATCGGTCAGCCGGAAATCACGGCCCTGGTAGCGGAACGTCAGGCGCGTGTGCTCGACCCCGAAGAGGTGGAGCAAAGTGGCGTGCAGGTCATGGACACTGACGGGGTTTTCGACGGCCGCGTAACCCAGCTCATCGGTGGCCCCGTAGGTCATGCCGCCTTTGATCCCGCCGCCGGCCATCCAGATGGAGAACCCCTTGATGTGGTGATCCCGGCCCTTGCCCTGGGCCATCGGCGTCCGGCCAAACTCGCCTCCCCAGATGATGAGCGTCTCATCCAGCATGCCTCGTTGTTTCAGATCAAGGATGAGAGCTGCTGAAGCCTGGTCGATTTCCTGTGCCTTGAGGGGGATATCGCGTTTGACGTCGTCATGATGATCCCAGTCACGGTGGTAGAGCTGAATGAACCTCACGCCCCGTTCGGCGAGGCGTCGTGCGAGCAGGCAGTTGGAAGCGAAGGATCCGTCGCCTGGGTTCGCGCCATACAGATCCAGGATGTGTTTGGGTTCGCTTGAGATATCCATCAGTCCGGGGACGCTGGCCTGCATGCGAAACGCCATCTCATACTGGTTGATGCGGGTTTGGATTTCCGGGTCACCCAGCCGTTCATGACCGAGCTGGTTCAAACGGTTTACCACACTCACCAGCCTTC
The DNA here is from genome assembly GCA_016871475.1 of Verrucomicrobiota bacterium. Taxonomy (GTDB): domain Bacteria; phylum Verrucomicrobiota; class Verrucomicrobiia; order Limisphaerales; family UBA11320; genus UBA11320. The sequence continues at coordinate 6,124 of VHDG01000116.1, read as the reverse complement.
CCTGATCTTCGCGTGAAACGCCTTCGGGGTTCTTGAGATACATCACAGGGTCGCCCTTCGACTGGAATTTCACACCCTGATGTTTGCTGGGAAGGAAACCGCTATGCCATTGCCGGGCTGCGATGGGCTGCATCTGGCCGCCTCTCCCCGAAGACATCATCACCACGTAGCCAGGCAGATCCTGTGTGTCAGCACCCAGTCCATAGAGCAGCCAGGAGCCCATGCTCGGGCGACCGGAGATGATCGAGCCCGTGTTCATGAACGTGTGCGCAGGATCATGGTTGATCTGCTCCGTGTACATGGACCGGACGATGCAAAGATGGTCGGCCACCCCGCCAAGGCGCTCGAACAGCCCGCAGAACTCATTCCCGGCGGCACCGAATCGTTTGAACTCCGTCTGCGCTCCCAGACACTTGAGGGCCTGCCCCTGAAGCTGGGCGATCTGCTGCCCCTTCGTGAAGGACTCCGGCATGGGGTTCCCATGCATCTTGGTCAGGGCTGGTTTCGGATCGAAGGTCTCCAGATGTGATGGGCCTCCAGCCTGATACAGGTAGATCACCCTCTTCGCTTTCGGGGCATGGTGAAGCGTCTTGATGATCCCTTCGCCTCCTGTGCCGTCAGCCGTTGCGCGACTGGCGGATCCGGGACCCAGAAGGCTATGCAGAGCAAGGGCTCCGATTCCTGCGGACGATCGCCCAAGGAAGACTCTCCGGTTCGTCTGCCAGTGCATGGACTGCCGATCAATGACGGGTGATGGTTTCATGAAGGTTCAAGATTGCTCGGGCGGCGCTCGTCCAGGCCGCGAGAGTGGATGGAACGTGCTTCTCGGGGAGGGGATGGATACCGGCCGTGAGCAGCCCCTTCGTCTCGTCCGGAGACTTGCTGAAGCGATCCCGCTCTTCCTTCAGCAGGGAGAGAAGAAGTCGTGATTCCTCCCGAGTGGGCGGGCGGGCCAGGGCTCGCTGGAACATCCAATCCAGCTTGCGAGCATCCGTGCCACCACCCTCGGCCATCGCCTTTTGAGCCAACGCTCGGGCCGCCTCCAGATAGGTCGGGTCGTTGAGCAATACCAGCGCCTGTAATGGAGTGTTGGAGACAGGACGGCTGGCGGTGCACTCTTCGCGTGAAGGAGCATCAAAGGCAACCATGCTCGGATGAACAAAGCTTCGTTGCCAGTGTGTGTAGAGCCCACGTCGGTGCTGACGGGATCCGATGTCCTCGGCGTATTCGCGTCGCGGGAAGTTCAGCGGCGCATAATAGCCCGCGGGCTGGTAGGGCTGGACACTCTCTCCGCCAATGTCACGCGACAGCAGCCCGCTGATCGCGAGTGCGTTATCGCGAATGAATTCGGCCTCCAGCCGGATGGGTGATTGCCGCGACAACCAGCGGTTGACGGGGTCGGTGTCATCAGCCGTCCCGTTGCGGACGGAGGATTGCTGGTAGGTTTCGGATGTCACCAGCAAGCGCACCATGTGTTTGACGTTCCAACCGCTCTCCATGAACTCCACCGCGAGCCAGTCGAGAAGTTCAGGATGGCTCGGCCATTCTCCCTGCAACCCGAGGTCTTCCACGGTGCGGCTGAGACCGGCCCCGAAGAACTGTTTCCACAGTCGGTTGACGAAGGCGCGGGCGGTCAGCGGGTTATCACCTGAGACGATCCAGTCTGCCAGATGGAGCCGGTTGAGGGTTGTTTGAGTGGTTCCGTTCCCACTTAGGAAGGCTGGAGTGGCAGGCTTTGCGACCTCGCCTTTCTCGTCCATCCAGTCGCCACGTGCAAGGACTCGGATCATTCGAGGTTCCGGCATGGCTTCTGAGACCAGGGTCGCGGGGGCCATTCCCAACAGCCTGCTTCGTTCCGTCTGGAGTCGTCGATTCTCGGCTCGCGCTTTCGCCAGATCAGGGCCCAGGAGGCGGAACTGGCTTGCGAGCAGTTTTTTCTGCTCGTCCGTTCGCTTCGCAGCTTCGGCCTTCAACGCGGCCAGCAAGTTTTCGGGCAGGCCCGCAGAGTGATAGTCCGGTTCAGAGAGCGGGGAGGTCTGGACGCGGAACCTGCCCGTTTGCTGATAAGCGTGCCTGGTGGAATGACGAAGATGAACTTCCAGCACGTGGTTCGTGGTCAAAAGCATTTCATCGCCCAGCATCAGGATGACGCGACGATGCCCTCCCGCGATGGCTCCCTGTCCCCAAACGGTCGATGGATCCCCGTCCATGACATTCCCGGCGGGATAACCTTCGACATCGAGATCTGACTTCACATCGTTCACCTTGAGGCGCGTTGCCAGGCCCTGAACGTTTTTCCGTGTGATCAGCTCAATCTCGGCGATGTAGAAGGAATCCCCTGAGCGGGCGAGGCCATTTCCCGCGAAGGAGCCGTCTGGAATAATCTCCACCATGACACTCCTGACGCGTCGGCCGTCGGGTCGCAGAGCGACCATGTAGTCATCGAGTGCAGGTCCAGTGATGGAGGGAACGACGCTCTTGTCGCTCTGGATTTCCAATCGTGTGCCTGCGGACGAGGTTGCTTTGCGTGGAGCCAGAGTCGACCAGGCAAGATCTCCGGCTTTCTCCTGTTCAAGGATCCATGCTTCCCATCGCGCCCTCGCGTCGGAGAGGGAGTCATCGCTCGGAGAGGAAAGCTCCTTGTTCACCTGCTCGAGGTCGGCATCGAGTGCCTTGAGCCGGGCCTCCTGTGCGGAGTTGAGAAGCCGAGCTCGGGGGCCCCAGTCGTTGGCGGAGTAACCTCGGTCGTAGAATCCTTTCTCGTTCAGATCCGCGAAGAAGGCTCCGAAGTTGTAGAAGTCCCGGATGGTGAAGGGATCGAACTTGTGATCATGGCACTCGGCGCAGGCGAGGGTTACCCCCAACCAGGCTGTCGAGGTTGTTCGAACGCGGTCGGCGAGGTACTTGGCACGGTATTCCTTATCCTGGATGCCCCCTTCAGTGCTCATTCTGTTGAGCCTGTTGTAGGCGCTTGCAGCGCGCTGACGCGTGCTGGGTGACGGCATCAGGTCTCCTCCGATTTGTTCGCGGGTGAATTGATCGAAGGGGAGATTGCGGTTGAAGGATTCGATGACGTAGTCGCGATAGGGCCAGACACTGATCGGCATGTCGCCGTGAAACCCCACGGTGTCGGCATATCGAGCGAGGTCGAGCCAGTGGACGGCCATCCGCTCCCCAAAATGTGGCGAAGCCAGGTATTTCTCGACCAGCTTCAGGTAGGACTCGGCGTTGGGTTTACGGGCGAAGGCATCGACATCAGACGTTTCCGGCGGCAAGCCCACCAGATCGAGGCTCAGGCGTCTGACGAGCATTCTCGCAGGGGCAGGGGAGCCGGGCTGGAGTTGAGCTGCGGAGAGTCGTTCCTTCACAAACGAATCCACCGGGTGTGAGGCCGGGGTCTTGGGCAGCGCGGCCCGTCGCGGTGGAGTGAAGGACCAATGGCCCTCGTAATGGGCGCCTTCTTCGATCCAGCGCTTCAACAGCTCGGTTTGAGACTCAGTGATCCGCTTTCCCGTTTTTCGCGGGGGCATCACATCGTCGGCGTCGTGTGTGGTGATCCGCTTGAACAGCTCGCTCTCCGACGGTTTGCCGGGAAGGATGGCTGCCTTTCCTTCTCTCGTAGCCAGAGCTCCTTCGCGTTGATCGAGACGGAGATTGCTCTTGCGCGAGTTTTTGTCGGGGCCATGGCAGGCGAAGCAGTTGTCGGAGAGGATGGGGCGGATATCCCGGTTGTAGAGCACCGTGGAGGACCTGCCCGGTGATTGGGCGAGGCCTTCCTGATGAAATGCGATGAACACCCCAATTGCGACCCACCATCCTGATGCAGCTAGGAAGCTCATAGGCATTATCTCTCAGTTGCAGGGTGGAAACCCCGCGCGGATCGACTTCCAGGGTTCCTCATTCGAAACGTCCACGATGCCGGGTTCGCCGGCATTCGCGGGGGCGAGGATGGCGAGGAACACCAGTTTTTCGTCGAAGGGATTGTAGGTGCCATGAACTTCGCCCTTGGGAATGAGCACCATCTCCCCCGGGTTAAGAATCCGATGCTCCCGACCGCACCATTGTTCGGCGCGGCCCGAGATGATGTAGATGATCTCCTCACGTGTGGGGTGAGTGTGGAAGGGATGAGATCGATGAGGTTCCATGTTGGCCCGCACCAGGAGCAGGTCCTTGTTGGGGACCACGTCTGAACGGCACATCCATTCTTCCAACGTCCATGGCGAAAGAAACTGCACAGCGTCCTTCGCTGTCACGAACCGGCGTTGTTCGATGTTCATGGTGAGAGGAGGAGCAGCTGATGGCCAACTGCTCCCGGGTGTCTGTTATTTCTTTTTGAGGAAGGCTTTGGCTGCGGGTGTGGGAATCTTCTTGAAGCGCTTTGTGATATCGATGAGCGATTGTTCCACGCCCATTCGCTCCAGGCTCGAAGCGCCCACGAATCCGACACAGTCGGTGTTCTGGTTGACGTAAGCGGCATCGTCGGGAGCCGAGATGGGTCCACCATGGCTGAGGAAGAAGATATCCTTCCGGACCCTGGTGGCGGCTGCGATGATGGCCTTTGTCCGCTTCAGAGTTTCCTCCATGGTGACGACGGCACCTTTAACGCCGATGGATCCCCCAATCGTGGTTCCCACGTGCGCGATGATCGCGTCGGCACCTGCTTCGGCCATGGCTTTGGCTTCCTCGGGTGATGCGACGTAAACGATGCTGAACAGGTCCATCTTGCGTGCGAGCGCGACCATCTCGAACTCCTTCTTCACGCTCATGCCGGTTTCCTCGAGGACCTGGCGGAAATGTCCGTCGACGATGCAGTGTGTGGGGAAGTTATTCACTCCGCTGAATCCCATCTCCTTCACCCGGAGGAGCCAGTGCCACATGCGTCGTCGGGGATCGGATGCATGCACACCACAGATCACGGGCACATCCTCCACCACGGGCAGGACTTCATACTCACCAATTTCCATCGCCACCGCGTTGGCATCGCCGTAGGCCATCAGGCCGCAGGTCGAGCCATGTCCGGACATTCTGAAGCGTCCGGAGTTATAGATGATGATGAGATCCGCGCCGCCTTTCTCGATGAACTTGGCGCTGATTCCCGTGCCAGCTCCGGCTGCGATGATGGGTTCGCCGCGTTTGAGCGTGGCGCGGAGACGTTCGATGACTTCCTTGCGGGTGTAGGGGTTACCTTTACCGGTCCAGGGGTTCGGCATAATTAGCGAGTAGATTTATTGTGAGACTATCGATGTTCGATGATTTCCTGTTTCGGGAATCTTACCTTTGCGAGAGCGGCGTATTTGTCGTTGGCGGCTCGATACCCTGTTGGGCAGAGCACTGCGACGGAGAGTCCGCGCGGTTCCAGTCCGAGGATTTCGTCGTATTTGGCGGGGACGAATCCCTCCATGGGGCAGGTGTCAATGCCCAGCAGTGCGGCCGAGGTCATGAAGTTGCCCAAGGCGATGTATGCCTGCCGGGTGGCCCACTCGAACGCGACCTTCGATCTTTCACCTTCGATCACGTCGCCGACCATCATCTTGCGGTAAGCGGCGAGGGAGTCGACGGCGATACCCCGGGTGGTGGCGGTGGACTGCAGAAACCTGTCCACATGTTCGATGCTCAGCTTCTTCTGCACGGCGAGCACGACCAGGTGTGAGGCATCGGCCACCTGCCGTTGGCCCCAGGAATGAGGGACGAGGGATTCTCGAAGGGCAGCGTCCTGCACAACGATGAATTTCCATGGCTGCAGGCCATAGCTGGACGGCGTCAGAACCAGAGTTTCCTCAAGTGCCGCCCAGATATCTGTTGGAATTTTTTGAGAGGCATCGAATCTCTTAACAGCGTAACGCCATTGAAGCGCAGCGATGAGTTGGGACGGGGCGATCGGAGTCATAATTATTTGCGCGGGGAAATTGGCACAGCCCGAGATCAGGGTGAAGGCAGATTTTTTAAGAGGTGCCCCCCCCTGGGAGCGCTGGCGTCCCCGCCGGCCTCTCGGGTGTGCATTGCCTCGCATCGGCGGGGACTTCAGCGCCCTCAGCCAGGATGAGAATGCCTGAGAGCCTCCGGGAAAGCCTTGAGCGGTTGCTGATCTTGCCAGTAGCTTTCGTCGCTCAATGTCCTCGAGACA
>VHDG01000115.1 GCA_016871475.1 Verrucomicrobiota bacterium | reverse complement strand
AGGCTCTTGACCAACGCGATCTGGCGGGGCGCAGCGCTGGCAGAGGAAGCTGTCGGTGAAGTGGGAATGAGCGTGACGTTCACCGAGGCAGGCAGCGTGCCTTCGAAACGAGCCATCAGAACCAGAGGCGTGCCTTTCTCCACCTCGACATCGCCCGGCAGAACGGTGATCCGGGTCTTGCCTTTGAAGTGATCAACAGGCTTGGAACGCGCGACCTGAACCCCGGGGGCTGACGGGCTGCGAACCCATACCGCGATGGTCGCCAGCGCGGCGATCCCGGCCAGGTGGCCCAGCCGGGCTTTGAACAAGGTCGAGGTGGGCACAGACTCGATCCAGGAATGTCGCCGGCTTTCCTGAACCGCCTGTTCGATGACTCTCTCCTGAAGGAAGTTGAACTGACCTGTCACCGGGTCAGGCTTTTGCTCGATGGCAGTGAGCAGCAGCGCGTGCAGCTGGGGATGCTGGGACTCAATCTTGCGCGCGATCTCCCGGTAATCGGGAGCCCAGGATCGTTGTTGCTTCCACTGCCAGATCCCCAACAAGAGCCCAACCCCGATACAGCTCAATACGGGTGCCTGCGGGGAAAGGCTCAGGGCAAAACATCCAAGCCACACAAGAAGGCACGCCCCAACGGTCAGCCACCAGCACTGTGCCCATCGGATGAGAACGCGAGACCGTTGATGCCGCCGGGCGACCGGCTCCAGTTGTTTCTTCAGGAACGGTTCAATCATGACATGGGGTCTCTCGTCCGACCCGTGATCTTCTACCCCCGATGGGGCGTGGTCACAAGGTCAATAACCTGCTGCCCGGCAACGAAAACCAGGGCATCGTGCCAGCCCACCCTCCAAGAGACGCCCGGCAAAAAGAGAAAGTTGCAATCTCGTGATGCAAGACCTTCCCCGCAGCCCGGAGCGAGGCGGCTGAGTTCTTGCCCAGCGTCACCTCTCCGCGATACAACAGCCCCGTGCCTGATTCTGCCACACAGCTCTGGAAGGTGCTGCAAAAGCCTCGACGCCTTTTCCTCATCTCGGGGCCCTGCGTCATTGAGAGCGAATCGCTTTGTATCCAGATCGCGGACTCCCTTCGCCGGACCTGCGCAAAGCTCGGGATCAACTTCATCTTCAAGGCCAGTTACGACAAGGCCAACCGCACCTCGGGAAAGTCTTTCCGCGGCCCGGGGCTCGAGCGCGGACTGGAGATTCTTTCCTGGGTTAGAAACCGCGTGGGAGTTCCCGTCCTCACAGATGTTCACTCTCCAACAGAAGCCGCCATCGCCGGGAAGGTTGCTGATATCATTCAGATCCCCGCGTTCTTATGCCGTCAAACCGATCTCATCGAAGCGGCTGCGAAATCACCGGCCATCGTAAACCTGAAAAAGGGTCAGTTCCTCTCTCCCCTTGAGATGACACAGGTTTCAAAAAAGGCGGCTGAGCGGGGCTCCGGCCGGATTCTGCTGACCGAGCGAGGGACCACGTTTGGCTACAACAATCTCGTGGCGGACATGCGGTCCATCCCGATTCTCAAATCGACCGGCTATCCCGTCGTCTTCGATGCCACGCATTCGGTCCAGCTCCCCGGTGGAGCCGGCACGAAGTCTTCAGGGCAGTCGGAGTTCGCCCCCGTTCTGGCCAGAGCAGCGGTTGCAGCGGGTGCAAACGGGCTCTTTATCGAAACGCATCCTGACCCAGGCAAAGCTCCCAGCGATGGCCCGAACATGATCCCGCTGGCCGACATGCCTCATCAACTCGCCGCGCTGGCGAAATTACATCGGGTGGTGAATGGATGAGCGATCCCGCATTCTCCCGACTCTCATGGCCGTTACTGGTTTCGTAACGACGTGCTGGTTGATCACGGCAGCATCGCCTCCCGAACGTCGGGTGCCTGTTCAAAAGGACTTCCGGATCTTTGACTATCACCCCGGAACACAGTTCAAAAAGGCGCTGTTGCGCGGAGCCGAGGCGGAATACCTGGCGAATCCGATTCGAATCCGGGATGTGACCATCGAAACCTATGCCCTGGAGGGGTCCACAAGCCTCGTGGCCCGCGCCGAGACCTGCCTCGTCGATCGAACCAATCGCACGGCGCGATCCCCTGATCCGATTCGCATCTCCCTGTCTGATGGGGGATTCACGCTGGCCGGCACCGGTTTCCAATGGACATTCACCAACCAGAATCTCGTGGTCTCAAACCGGGTTGAGTCCCTGATTCGCGGATACATGATGGGAAAGGCAGTGTCGCAATGAACGCTCTATTGTTACTCGCAGGACGTATCGCAATCGTCGGATCCCTGCTTGCAGGTGTTGTCCACGTTCTGGCTGCGGATAGCAGCGCGCCCAACGCTCGCGGTGACATCTCCATCACCTCGGAGGGCGGGCTCGAACATCTGGGGGATGCGTTACAGGTGATCTACAAGCAGAACGTGGTTGTGAGGGATCCGGTGGACAACCCGCGCACCGTCATTTTTTGTGACTGGCTGTCCATCCAGAGGAGCCCTGATGGCAGGAGCATCCTCGAGATTGGTGCGGCCACGAACGTGACCATCCACATGATGGACTCAAAAGGCACCAATGTCCTGAAGGGTGATCGTGCTGTCTGGACTCCGACCAACGACCTGGTGGTGGTGACGGGAAATCCGCCGGTGCTCGAAACACCGCAATCGATTCTCACAGGCGAAAAGTTGATGATTTTCGACCGTAAAACGGGCGGGTTCCAATCCCCTGGCCGGGTTGAAACCCGCATCCGGCAAAGCGGCGTTGCGCCATTCCTCTCCTCCACGAATCGTGCAACAGCCCCGAAGCCCCAACCTTGATCATCCACGCATGACGAGTTCGAACACATTGCCTGCCAGCGAAGCGACTCCAGATCCGGAGGGGCGTCCCTTGCTGGAGACCTCCCGGTTGGAAAAGTCGTATGGCGGACGGCGGGTCGTGGATGGAGTTTCAATCTTCGTGCGGGCGGGAGAGATCACCGGTTTGCTGGGACCGAACGGCGCGGGCAAGACCACGAGTTTCAACATGGTGGTGGGTGTTGTTCGACCCGACTCTGGTGAGGTTCGATTCGGAGGAGAGACGATCACGACCGAGCCCATGCACGTCAGGGCACGCCGGGGGGTGGGCTATCTGACCCAGGAACCTTCAGTATTCCGGAAGCTGTCGGTGGAGGAAAACCTGCTGGCGATCCTGGAGACGCTGCGGATCGGGAGGAAAGAGCGTGAGATAAGGCTGGCTTCGTTGCTGGAGGAACTCGATCTCACACGAATCGCACGGAGCAAGGCCTATCAGCTGAGCGGCGGTGAGAAACGAAGGCTCGAGATCACACGCGCGCTGGTCACAAGCCCCAAACTGCTTCTTCTGGACGAGCCGTTCAGCGGCATCGACCCGATTGCGGTGTATGAAGTGCAGAAGATCGTGCGGCGGTTGCGCGAACGGGGCATGGCGATCCTGATCACCGATCACAACGTCCGTGAAACCTTGAAGCTGGTGGATCGGGCCTACCTCATCCACAAAGGACAGGTGGTCTATGAGGGGACCGGCGAAGCGATGCTGAGCGATCCCAAGGCCCGGGACATCTACCTGGGGCCGGATTTCAACATGTAGGAGAATTCATGAAGCAAGAACCACTGACGGTGGAGCTGTTTTTCAAGGAACACGGCGAACGGTTGGGTTTGAGCCTGGCTGCCGGAGCCGCCGGCCTCAAGAACGTGATCCGTGAACAAACCGTCAACAGGCCCGGACTGGCCCTGGCAGGTTTCACCAAGTATTTCGCGCGACATCGGATCCAGGTGATTGGCGCCGCAGAGTTCACCTTCATGAAAAGCCTCCCGGCCGCCGAGCGTGAACCTCGCTACAAAAAGATGCTCACGAGCAAGATCCCCTGCGTTGTTTACAGCCGCGATCTGAAGCCGGATCCAATTCTTTTGAAGGCCGCTGAGATTCACCAGGTCCCCGTGTTCACCTGCCCCCTGATCACGATGAAGTTCATCAATCTGGCAACCCTCGCCCTGGAAAATGCGTTCGCACCCCGGGGAAGCGAGATGGGAAGCATGGTCGATATCCTGGGCGTCGGAGTGATCGTGAAGGGCGAAAGCGGCATCGGCAAAAGCGAATGCGTGCTGGCGCTCATCGAGAGAGGCTACAGCCTGGTCTCCGATGACATCACCCGCGTCTCGTTGCTCGATGGCAAGGAAGTGGTGGGTAGATCCGCAGAGCTGACCCGGAATCACATGGAGGTCCGCGGCATCGGCATCATCAACGTCGCCGCCATGTTCGGCATCGGAAGCATCCGCGACCACAAGCGCGTGGACCTTGTGGTGTCGCTGCGCGCCTGGGGTGAAGTCCCGGATGTGGACCGGCTTGGGCTGGAGGATGAGCATATCGAAATCCTGGGCATCAAGGTCCCTCACATCACCATCCCTGTACGGCCGGGGCGGGACATCGCCCGGCTGGTTGAAGTCGCCGCATTCCAGACCAAGCTCAAGGCGTCCGGCTACAACCCCGCAAGGGAACTCAACGAACGCCTTCTCGCGCAGATGGCCGCGAACAAGTGATCGATGCCCGGTTGGACTTGTTGCACAGGGACTCCCACCTGCTGGTGATCAACAAGCCCGCCGGCCTGGTTTGTCACCCGACCAAAAACGGCCCGCTCTCCAGCCTCGTCGGCCGCGTCCGTCTCCTCCTCGGGGAATCCGTCGACCAACACCTGATCAATCGCCTCGATCGGGAAACCAGCGGTGTGACACTGGTAGCCCTGGATGATGAAACCGCACGTGAATGGCGAAAGGCATGGGAGCGACGTGAGGTCCGCAAGACTTACATGGCCGTCGTGCACGGCTGGCCTGAGATGGATAAAGGATCCATTGATCTTCCATTGGGAAAAGACGAGGCGAGTTGTGTGGCCATCAAGGATTGCGTCCGGGCGGATGGAGCGGCCTCGAAAACTCGCTGGAGCGTCACCCGGCGTTTCACCCGCTTGGGCAACAACTACTCGCTCCTGGAGGTCCTGCCACTTTCGGGTCGAAAACATCAGATTCGAATCCACCTCTCGCACATGGGACATCCTATCGTGGGAGACAAAATCTATGGCGGTGACGAACAGATCTATCTGAGTTTCGTGGAAGGCCGGATGACCGAAGAACAGAGGAAACGCATGGTGTTGGAGAACCACGCTCTTCACGCCTGGCGTTTGGAAGCATCGATTCTGGGCGAGCCCAAGCTTTTCGAAGCTCCGCCCCCCGCAGTGTTTCAAGAGTTTCTGCGGTCGGAAACCTGAACGACCGGGAGTGGAAGCCTCCAAGGGTTTGAGGTGCGCAGCTGGTCGATGAGAGCCGTGAGATAATCTGGATCTTGATGGCCGTTTTTCACAGGCTCGGGCCATGAAATTCACCTGCCCTCTGCTTTCCTACGCCCTGTTGGTGTTGCTCTCCTTCGCCTGTGTCGGGAACTCAGCTGCCGCAGTGAACAGTTCCGCGCCACGCCTTCCCAACATCGTCATCATCTTTTGCGACGATCTTGGCTGGGGAGATTTGGGCTGCTTCGGCAGCAAGACGATTCGTACGCCCAACCTGGATCGACTGGCCAGCCGGGGAACTCGCTTCACCAGCTTCTATGTCTCCCAACCGGTGTGTTCGGCTTCCAGGGCATCCCTGCTGACGGGCTGCTATGCGAACCGTCTGGGGATTCACGGTGCCCTGGGTCCGAACTCACCGATCGGGCTGAATCCGTCGGAGACGACCATCGCATCGATGCTCAAAGCACGAGGTGCTGCCACCGCTCTGATTGGAAAATGGCATCTGGGCCGTCCGCGCCAGGTGCTCCCGTTGCAGCACGGTTTTGATACCTACTTTGGGCTGCCCTACTCCAACGACATGTGGCCGATGCACCCGACGGCCAAGCCGGGTACCTATCCCAAACTTCCCTTGATTGAAGGCAACGAAGTCGTGGAGGAGATGCCGGACCAGACGCTCCTCACCCAGCGTTACACCGACAAAGCGGTCGGCTTCATTGAAGCCAACGCAGCCAGGCCGTTTTTTCTTTTCCTCGCGCACAGCATGCCGCACGTGCCGCTCTTTGCAGGGAAAGAATTCAAGGGCCGATCGGCAGCCGGGCTATATGGAGATGTCGTGGAGGAGATCGATCACTCCGTGGGCAGAATCATCGAAACCCTGGACCGCCTGAAGCTGACCCAGGACACATGGGTTGTGTTCACCTCAGACAACGGGCCCTGGCATTTCTATGGGGAACACGCGGGTTCAGCCGGACCTTTCCGGGAGGGCAAAGCCTCCGTGTTCGAAGGTGGCGTCAGAACCCCCTGCATCATGAGCTGGCCAGGGCGCATCCCTTCCGGACGCACCGAACCAAAGCCCTTGATGACCATCGATCTTCTGCCCTCCATCGCTGAAGTCACAGGATCCCCGATGCCTGCGCTGCCCATCGATGGCCGGAGCGCATGGTCTCTGATCTCGGGCAAGCGAGCTGCCCCAAGCCCGCAGGAGGCCTACTACTTCTATTACGAGCAGGGCGAATTGCAGGCCATGCGCAGCGGAAAGTGGAAACTGCATTTCCCACATGTGGCCAACGGGCTGAATGGGCGATCCGGCGGTCAGGGCGGCAGGCCGGTCCAGCAGGATCGGATCGCCGTTGGATTGGAGCTCTACGACCTGGAGAACGATCCAGGCGAAAGGATCAACCTGGCCGGTCGGTTGCCGGCACAGGTGCGACGGTTGGAAAAGATGGCGGCAAAGGCCCGAATCGAACTGGGCGATAGCCGCCTGCGCATTCAAGGAACCGGAGTTCGCCCCCCACTTCGGATCGCGGACAGCAAGCCGCAATTATAGTCGAGACTACGCCAATACACGGTGAGCCAGTTGTGGCGGATCGGACGAAGTTCATGGCGTCTTCAGTCCCGAAAGGGCTGGGATGGCGTGTGGAATCAGCCACATGCGAAACGGTGAAGGGTAACGGTTATGCCAACGATTGGAGTGCTTCTAGTGTGTGCGTTTGCAGCGAGTCTGCCCGTGGTTTACTTGCTCATTCTTCGGTGTGCCCTTAACGGACCTGCAGCGAACAACCCTGACCACATCGCCTGATCAGGGACCGGATGTGGGCCAGGCTCTCTGGGTGCCGTTGACGTTCCATCGCCAATGGACACCCCACAGCTCACTGGGCAGCTAGGCAATAGAGATGCTGGTGGCCTCGGAGGAACAGTTGTTGACCCACCACCGCCGGTGACGCGTCGATCCGGTCGGTCAGCCTGTTCACGCCGAGCACTTCCACACTGTCCGAATCCTTGATCACGACGCACGTTCCATCGCGTCCGGTCAGATAAACCCGCCCAGCGGCTGCCACAGGGGAGGCATAAACGCCCGACAGCCCCTCGATTCTCTGCGCGTCCACCTTCACGGCACCGCTTTTTGCATCAACGATCGAAAGCAATCCGTTGTTGCCGGAGAAAAAGTAAATACGCTCGCCTGACAGCAAACCTGAGGGGACATACGGAGTCGACTTGGCAAGCTGCCATCGAATGGCATCGGTTCCAGTCAGGTCGCCCTGTTTGCCGAGAGTGATCGCGAGCAGTGCTGCGCCTCGAAACCCGCTCATCACATAGACCATCCCGAACCCGGTCATGGGGGTTGGAATCACGCTCACCGTCATCCCGGCGCATTCCCACAACTGCTTGCCACTCGTGAGCTCGTAGGACCGAACCCGGCCTGTGGATGAGGCGATGACCTGTTCGACACCCTCATGCGAAAGGATCAGAGGTGTGGACCAGGTGGTGGGCTCGTCGCGCTTCTGTCGCCAGAGCTCCTTGCCGGTGTTCTTGTCGAACGCAGCGATAAAATCCTCGCCTTCATGATCCCACTGAACAACAAGGCTGTTCCCATGAAGGGCCGGGCTGCTTCCTTCGCCAAAACTGTTTCGTGTGCGCATCTGACCCAGATCCTTCGACCACTTGATCTTTCCATCAAAACCCAATGCATGGAGGCCGCGTGAGCCGAAGTAGCCGAAGAGCGTTTCACCGTCAGTGACCGGAGAATGGGACGCGAAGCCGTGATCGCGATGATGTCCCTCGTGAGGCAATTCCTCCTTCACCGCTGTTTGCCATCGGATGGCACCGGTCTTTCGGTCGAGGGCAATGACAGCGAACTGATGAAACTCATTCGGCTTCTCAGCACGCATACCGCCACCGCCACCGCCACCGCCGCCGGGTCCGCGACGACGACGTTCGGAACCGCCCCCTTCGCCCGCAGGAGCAGGTGGGGGTGGGGTGGCCTGCGGAGCGGCCTCCGCAGGTTTGGGCTCGGGCTCAATCTTGCGGCCTGTGGGGATGGCGCTTTGGAGGAAGATCAAATTGCCGGAGATGATCGGCGTGGAAGTTCCAGCCCCAGGAATTTTCACTTTCCAGACCACGTTGCTGGATTCGCTCCAGTGGGTGGGCGGATTGGCTCCAGGAGCAGCTCCGGTGGTGAGAGGACCTCTCCAGTTTGACCAGTCTGCGGAGTGACTCTGTGCGAGTGAAAATACGGAGACTGCCAGCAGGCAGCACGTGGGGCGGGAGATGAGGCTCATATGGATGTTGGGTTGGTGATGGGCATGCTCCGGACAAAAGCAATCAACAAGTGAGTCCAGGTTTCATGGTCGAGAGGGACGTCTCGCGTCTTCGATGACGATGACGAGGGGAAGGGAGGGCTACGAAACAAAGGAGAGGATCGGGTGTTAGGCCTGTGTGGTTATATCGCCCGGGTAACCTTCCATCGAACGGAGCATTTCCTTCACAGCCTGGGTCATGCCGACACTCACAGCACGACTGACGATGCTGTGTCCGATGTTGAGTTCTTCCATGTGGGGCACCACGAACAACGACCGGACGTTGTCAGTGTTAAGACCGTGACCGGCGTTCACCCGG
>VHDG01000114.1 GCA_016871475.1 Verrucomicrobiota bacterium | reverse complement strand
GATCTTGCCGGCGTTGTTTTGGCCGTCGGTCATCAGGATCACGATCTTGCTCTTGGATTTAAGGTCCCGGAGCCGGTTGATCGCGGTGCTCAACCCGGATCCGATCGCGGTGCCGTCCTCGATCATATGCAGCTGCAGACGGTCGATGTTCTGGTCGAGGAAGGCGTGATCCAGTGTGAGAGGTGAAGCGACATACGCGCGACCTGCGAACGCAACGAGCCCGATGCGATCTCCCGGTCTTTTCTTGATGAAGGACTTCAGGACATCCTTGGCCATGACCAACCGGTTGACTTGCCGGCCATCCAGCCGGAAGTCCTCCGACTCCATGCTGCCGGACAGGTCGATTGCGACGGCGATGTCTATGCCGCTTGCAGAACTTGTGGAGAGCGTCTCCACCTTTTGGGGACGAGCCAGGGCAACGATGAACAAGGAGAGAGAGAGCAGGCGAAGGAAAGTCAGGGCGACATTCGCTGGAGATTTTGCAAGGCCGGGTATCTGCCTGACGATCTCGACTGAAGAATAAACGAAGGCAGCCGGCCGGCCCAGCCGCCGACGAAGCAACGGCAGCAGTGGAAGCAAAACCAGAAGGAGCAGGAACCAGGGATGTTCGAAAGTCATAGCCGCGCTTCCCTCGCTTCCGGATAGGCGGTTTGAACTCGGAGACTGGCAGTCTCATCGACCAGGCGGGTGGCACTGTGCGCCACATCCCTGAGCTCCCTCTCCGTGGGCTCCAGCTTGGCGAACTTGACGAGATCGCACCGTTGCAGGAAATCCGCCATCCTCAACTTCTGCTCAGGCGTAAGGTAGGAGGCATCGCCGAGCTCGATCAGGAACTCCTCCGTGGTGCGATCCGGAGCGTGCAGATTAAACTGCTCCTCCAGGTAGTCACGAAGCGCCTCAGACACGGCAATGCAGAATAAACGGGGATCGCTCATCAGCCCAAGGGCCTGTTCCAGGCGCTGTCGAGCCCGGACATCCGGGGCGATTCTTGGCAACGCCGGTTCGGCTGCCGGAGCTCGTTTCCGGCGTTTCCACCACCAGATCAGGAAAATGATCGCCGCCAGGACCAACAAGGCGATGAGCCACGGCATCCATGGGTCGCTGATCTGAGCAAGCGGCTTCAGCGGCAGGATATCCGGAGCCCCCGCTGGATCCTGAGCCGTGGAGGTCAGGGGAGGGAGATTGGTTTTTCTCACCAGACACCTCCGATCTCAGCAGGTGGGTTTGGATGCCCAGCCACTTGCGAAAATGCGTTCTTCCTCAGCGACGGCATCTCAACGGTGTTGAAGGCGTTTTTGTCGTGTCTCGAAAAACCGGGCAAGCTCGATGCTGTACGCCTTGCCGGTCTCCAATCGTAACAAGTCTATCCGCGATGATCGGAAGAGCTTCTCCATCCCAGCTTGTTTGGCCGACCGCCGACCTGCGAAGTATTCCCTTCTCGCTTTGGAGGATGTGTTGATCAGGGTCTGTTCCCCTGTCTCCGGATCCTCGATGCTGATCAGGCCCATGGGCGGGAGCGAGTGTTCGAGCGGATCCGTGATCTGCATCGCGACCACGTCATGACGGCGACGGGTTTGTCGGAGAGCCGTGATGACGTCGGAGCCCATGGTGTCGGGTAGCGGGGGAGGGGTTCTTGTGCCTGAAGGGCGGTTTGGGCCAGGGCGGGAAGAACTCTCACGCAGAAAGTCCGAGATCACCGGAACGATGGCGCGATGCGAAGTGACACGGTTGAGAAATTCGAGGGCGTGGTTGAGACGGGTGCCCGAACCTTTGGCCTTGAAGGCCAGGATCTCCCGGATCAGGCGCAACACGTGACGGCGACCTTTGCGAGGTGGCAAGTACAGCTCGATCTCATCGGTGTAGAGGATCAACCCCACCTTGTCGTTGTTGCGGATCGCCGAGAACGCCAGGACCGAGGCGATCTCTGCGGCCAACTCCAGCTTGGATTGGCCTTGCTGTGCCTCGCTTGACGGCCGCGATGACCCTCTGGACGCTTGTGAGGGAGGTTGGGAGGAGGACGACCGGGCCGACCCGAACCACTGCGAGCCGCTGAGATCAACCACCAGCATCACCGTGAGTTCCCTCTCCTCGACATACTTCTTGATGAACGGATGGTTCATCCTCGCCGTGACGTTCCAGTCGATGAAGCGAACGTCATCCCCGGGTTGGTACTCGCGCACCTCCTCAAAGTTCATCCCCTGGCCCTTGAAGACACTGTGATACTGTCCTCCCAGGGTTTCCGTGACGAGGCGATTGGTCCGCAGTTCGATCTGCCTGATCTTTTTTAGGATCTCCTGTGCGGTCATGCTCACGGGACCGGAAGCTCGTCAAAGATTTGCTGGATGACGGTTTCGCTCGTCTTCTGTTCCGCTTCGGCTTCGTAGGTGATGGCGACACGATGTCGGAGCACATCCATGCCCACGCTTTTCACGTCCTGGGGGGTGACATAACCCCGGCCTTTGATGAAGGCGAAAGCCTTCGCCGCGAGAGTCAGCGCGATGGTGGCCCTGGGTGATGCCCCCATCTGAATGAACTCACCCACCCTGATGCGATACTCCCCCGGATTGCGCGTCGCACAGACCAGATCGACGACGTAGTCCTTAACCTTGTCGTCCATGTAGATCTCGTTGATCACCTTGCGGGCGTTCAAAATCGACGCGACGTCCACAACCGGGGTGGTTTCGGGGAGTTGGCCCGTCCGCGCCATGAGGTCGAGAATCTGACGTTCCTCCTGGCGCGAGGGATAATCGATTCGAAGTTTCAGCATGAACCGATCGACCTGGGCTTCAGGCAGAGGATATGTGCCCTCCTGCTCGATCGGGTTCTGTGTGGCCATCACAAGGAAGGGTTCGTCCAGGCGATGCGTGGCATCGCCGAGGGTTACCTGCTTCTCCTGCATGGCTTCCAACAATGCGCTCTGGACTTTGGCAGGGGCGCGGTTGATTTCGTCGGCGAGAACCAGGTTGGCAAAGATGGGGCCTTTGCGCGTCGTGAAGCCTGCCGACCTGCCATCATAAATCTGCGTGCCCACGACGTCCGCCGGCAGCATGTCGGGGGTGAACTGGATGCGGGAGAACTTGATGTTGAGGCATGCGGCCAGGGATTTGACGGTTAGCGTCTTGGCCAGTCCAGGCACGCCCTCGAGGAGAATGTGGCCATCGGCGAGCATGCTGATGATCAGACGTTCCATCAGATAGTTCTGCCCGATGACAACTTTTGAGAGCTCGCTGAACAGAGGTCGGATGAAAGCGCTGGAGCGGTGCACCTCCTCGTTGATTGCCGTGATACCGGTATTCATTTGCGGGGGCATTAAGTAGCGGGACCGGACACAAAACTCCAGCCTGAGTTTCTGTTTCTGGCACCTCCGGGCGAGAGATCCCCGCCAGGGGCGGAGTCACGAATCTTTTTGAATTTACGGGCTTTATGCGTCGTCAGCCTAGAGTTCGCCAAGTCTCACACCCTGGGCTTGGATGCTCCGAATGAAACCTCTGATTATTGTTTTGGCCATCGCCTTCGTCGCCGGGGGTGGTTGGTACTTGAATTCCAGCCGACAGCCTCACGGCGGACCCGCCACTGTCCCGTCTCATGGGATCTCAGGGGATGCCAGCCGGGCATCCTCGACCGCGGTGGTGGAATCCAGGGACATCCAGTTTACGGTCAGCGCTGCGGGCGAGATCACGCCTGCTGAGCAGGTGAGCGTCAGGCCGGAGATCAACGGACGCATCGCAACGCTTCTCGTTGATATTGGCGACCGCGTTAAGAAGGGGGACACGTTTTTCACCCTGGATGACCGGGATCTCCAGATTGAGAAGGAGACGCAGGACAAGGAGATCGAGCGAACCCGGGTCCAGATGGCCCAGGCAGAGCGCAACTACCTCCGAAACAAACAGCTTTTCGAGGACAAGCTCATCGCCCAGGAGGTGTTCGAAGAACAGCGCACACAGCTCGAGTTGGCAAAGAACTCGCATTCGAAGGCTGAGAAGTCTCTGGAGTTGCTCATGGATCGGCTTCGGAAGACCCGGTTGGTCGCTCCCTTCGATTGTACCGTTCTGACCCGTCCAGTCTCGGTCGGACAATCCGTGTCGGGCTCGGGAGGGTTCAACAGTGGAACCGAGGTCCTCAGCATCGCCGACCTTAATCAGCTCATCATCAACGCCCACATCAAGCAGGCGGACATCACCCGCTTGCGGGTGAACCAGGAGGTGGAGATCTCGGTGGAGGCCATCCCGGGTTTGAAGGTGATGGGACTCGTCGAACGGATAGCGCCCCAGGCCACCATCCGGAACAACATCAAGGGTTTCTCCGCGCGGATTCTGCTGAGGAACGTCGATCCCCGGATCCGGCCGAGCATGACCGCCAACATTCGGATACCCGTTTCCTCTGCGGAGAACGTGTTGTCTGTCCCGCTCGCTGCGGTGTTCACTGAGCTGAATCCTGACACCCAGCAGATGGAACGGTTCGTGTATGTGAAAACCGCCGAAGGCTTCGATCGACGTCTGGTGCAGGTGGGAGTATCCGACTATTTTTACGCCGAGGTTCAGTCAGGCCTAGGCGCGGGGGATGTGGTCAGCTTGGAAGAGCCGAAGGGCGAAGCCGAGCGTCGTTCAAAGGCGCGTGAGCTATCCGGCGACCGAAAGAGCATCACATCTGCTCCGGCGGCGACCTCTACGACCAATTCAGCGAAGCCGACACCTCCAAGCCGCCCAGCACAGGCTGCCGGCTCATGACCCTCACGGCTGGCGTGGGCTTCCCCTCAAATGGCTCTTCTCGAACTTCGCAACGTCAGCAAGATCTACACCTTGGGAGGTGAGGTCATTCGTGCGCTGGATGATGTCAGCCTGGATATCGATGGGGGCGAGTTTGTGTCGGTGATTGGCCCGTCAGGAAGCGGGAAGTCCACCCTCATGCATATCCTCGGCTGTCTCGATTCTCCCACACACGGGACCATCCAGCTGGACGGACAAATGATCCATTCGGCATCCGCCAAGCAGCTCGCTCACATTCGGAACCAGAAGATCGGCTTCGTCTTCCAGTTCTTCAATCTGCTCCCGAAGATGAATGTGCTTCAGAACGTGGAGCTCCCGATGATTTATGCGGGCATATCCGGGGCCCGGAGACGCGAGAGAGCGATGGAGATGCTGAAGATGGTGGGGCTCGAGAATCGCGCCCGTCATCGGCCAAGCCAGCTCTCAGGAGGGCAGCAGCAGCGTGTTGCCATCGCCCGCGGGCTGGTCAACGACCCACGCATCCTGTTCGCCGATGAGCCCACCGGAAACCTGGACAGCCATACCGGGGAGGCGATTCTTGAACTGTTCAGGGAGCTCAGCACCAAAGGACGCACCATCATCCTGGTCACGCACGATCCTGAAATCGCCGCCGTGACATCTCGGCGGATCGAGATCCGCGACGGCAAGATTGCCAGCCAGGTGGATCCACGTCTTGCCGGACTTGATCGTGTCGCGACTGCTCCGGTCGCTGGCTGAGCAACGAGCCATGAGCTTCTGGAACACCATTGGCTCGGGTCTTCGCGAGATCTGGGCTTACAAGTTTCGCTCCCTGCTGACGATGCTCGGCATCATCCTGGGAGTATCGGCTCTCGTTGCCATGTCCGCCCTGGTCAAAGGCATGGAGAACGGTACGCGGGAGGCATTGGTTGCTGCGGGTGGTCTTGAGAAGATTCGTGTGGAGCCCCAGTACGAATTGCCCGCTCACCAACGGCACCTGCTGGATCAGGCACCCGGGTTGACCATGGAGGACGTGTACGCCCTCGAGAGCGGCGCTCCGTTGGTGCATCAAGTCACGCCCGCAGTGGAACAATACCGCTATCGCGAGCCGATGGTGGCCACATACAAGGGGAAGACCGTGGAGCCTTTTCTTGTCATGGGATCCTGGCCGGCGGTGCTCGAAATCAATGAGCATGTCATCGAGCACGGACGCATGTTCGCCGACCTGGATGAGGAACAGGCGAGCAGCGTCTGCGTCATCGGCACCGGAATCCGAGATGAACTTTTCGGTGAGCCGGAAGGGGATGAGACCGGAGTGGTGCCCATTGGGGAGACGATCTATGTCAACGGGCTGCCTTTCACCATCATTGGGATGTTTGAGCGATATGAGAGCGAAAGCGCCAAGAAGGAGCGGGAGTTCAGGCGCCTGAATCCGCAGCCGGCCGAGGCGGCCGGTCCGGTTCGCAGCCGTGGCTGGGGCGGAAATCGCGGAGGAGGCCACTTCATATTCAGGATGAAGAACAACACCATCCTGATCCCCCTCAGCACCATGATGCTCAAGTTTCGGGGCATGAATGGCATCTCCTCCACAGGCGAGGCCGCCCCTGTTCGCTTGTCCAATCTCAACATGAAAATCTCCCGCATCGAGGATCTCGAACCCGCCATCCAGCAGGTCCGAAACGTCCTCATGATGACCCACAAGGGAATTGAGGACTTCACCTTCCGAACACAGGAGGACTGGGCCGAAGAGATTCAGAACGTGATCCGGAACGCCCGGCTTAGCGGGGGCGTTATTGCGGGGATCTGTCTCATCGTGGGAGGCATAGGAATCATGAACATCATGCTCGCGAGCATCTCAGAACGTGTTCGGGAGATCGGGATCCGGAAATCCGTGGGAGCCACGAACCTGGATGTCTTTGTGCAAATCCTCGTTGAAAGCACCGTCATCTCCGTTCTGGGAGGGATCGCCGGGATTGGAACCTCCTATGCCCTGGTTGGATTGATCGCTTCCTTCACTCCGACAGATAACAGCCCGGTCGTGACTTTGAACGCCGTGTCGATCGCTTTTGCTTTCAGCGTCGGCGTCGGAATTCTCGCGGGTCTGTACCCGGCGATTCGCGCATCACGACTTCACCCCATCCAGGCTTTGCGTTACGACTAGCGCCCCGGTCCCAGGCAAAAATGATCCTGTTCAACACCATTCTCATCGGACTTAAAGAGATATGGACTCACAAGTTCCGGTCGCTGCTGACCATGCTTGGCATTGTCCTCGGGGTGTCGAGCCTGGTGGCCATGGCGGCAATTGTGAAGGGAATGGAGAACGGGATGAAGGAGGCCATGATCGCCATGGGTGGCCTGGACAAGGTTCTGATCGAGGAACAGAAAGTGCCCATCCACCAGAATCATCTCCGCGATATGGCCCCTGGCCGGACGATTCGGGACGTGATCGCACTTCGAGAGAGTGCGCCATTGATCCGGATTGTGTCTCCTGAGATGGGCTTGGATCGTGTGATGGTGTCTCGGGCGGGGAAGTGGTTTCGCCCCTCCGAAGTCGTCGGGGTCTGGCCTGAGGTGCTGGAGATGAACCTCTATGAGCTGGAGCATGGCCGTTTCTTCACCGACCTGGACGAAGAGCTTGCCAAGAACGTCTGCGTCATCGGCACCGGAGTGAGGGATGAGCTTTTTGGTTCGCCGCAGGAAGCTGGGAGGGAAATCATTCCCATCGGCGAGCAGATTCACATCAACGAGCAGCCCTTCATCATCGTGGGCATGTTCAAGCACTACGAGAGCGAGATGGAGCGAAAGATCCGCGAGGAAGGTCTCCAATCGCACACCGCCACCGCGGGTCCAAGCCGTCAGCGGGGCTGGGGCCGTCGCAATTGGAACGCCTTCTGGCGCAAGAACAACGTGGTCTATACGCCTCTGAACACCATGTGGGTCCGGTTTCGGGCAGCGACCGGCACCAACAATGTCCCTTATCCCACGCTCAGCGACATCGATATCAAGGTGCACAGTCTTGAGATGCTCGAGCCGGCTCTGCAACAGGCCCGGAACGTCATGATGATGACTCACGGGGGCATCGAGGATTTCAATTTCCGCACACAGGAGAACCAGATTGAAGACATCAACAAGCGCATCAAGAACGCCCGTCTCAGCGGAGGGATCATCGCAGGCCTGAGTCTGCTGGTCGGTGGGATTGGCATCATGAACATCATGCTGGCCAGCATCAACGAGCGCATTCGTGAGATCGGCATCTGCAAGGCGATCGGCGCAACCAGCGGCTCCATCTTTCTTCAGATCCTGATTGAAAGCGTGGTGATCGCCTTGCTGGGAGCTCTGGCCGGCTTGGCGGCTTCGAAGGGGTTGGTGGTTTTCCTGAGCGAGCTCGCCCCTTCACAGAACACGCCGGTCATCCAACCGCAAGTCATGGGAATCGCCGTCCTCTTCAGCGGTTTGGTGGGGGTTGTCGCAGGCATTTTTCCCGCGATCAAGGCAGCCCGCCTCCATCCCATCGGTGCGCTGCGCTACGAGTAGAGGGCGATCCTCTCCCCTCGGAAGGTGATCTTTTCAGAAGCCTTGTCCTGATTTTTTTCGGGATCCACGCAGGGAAGGGTGATATCAGCATCGCATGCAGCCGAACCCAGATGTTTCTCCACAACCCAACGGGCACAACGTCGGACGTCGTGCGTTCCTGAAGGGATTTGCCCTCGCCGGGATCACCACCGCAGTGTCGAGCATGCCAGGGCAGGGCGCCCCCCAGCCCAAGCCTCGTCCGATCGGCGAGCGGGTTCGCCTCGGCATCTCCTCCTATTCCTACTGGCATTTCAAGACTGCCCGAGTGCCGATCGAAACCGTGATCGATCGGGCTGCTGAACTCGGGGCCCAGGGCGTGGACGTTCTTCACCGCCAGATGGACAACGAGGAGCGGGGATATCTTCAGAAACTAAAGCGCCACGCATTCGGCAAGGGCATCGATCTGATCTGCCTCTCCATCCACCAGGACTTCGTCGATCCCAATCCCGTGGAACGACGCAAAGCGGTCGAGCATACGCGCAAATGCATTGAACTGGCCTATCAGATGGGCATCCCATCCATCCGCCTTAACTCCGGCAGATGGAATACAATCGCCTCCTTCGATGACCTCATGAAGGCCCGTGGCGTTGAGCCGGTGCTGCCGGG
>VHDG01000113.1 GCA_016871475.1 Verrucomicrobiota bacterium | reverse complement strand
TCTTCTTGATCGCGTCGATTCCACGCGCGACGACCCCTCGTCGGTTGCAATAGGCAAGGGCGGTTTCTTCCGTGACGATTCCGGCTTTGAACGCTTCCAGGGAGGCGTGATCAAACGTCGACCAGCCGAACGGATAGCTCGCCTCGATGATCTCGTAGAAGCTCTTGCCCTCGCTCTCCCCGAGAAGGATTGTCTCGTGAGTCCGTAGATTTGCGCCCATCACTTCCACAAGGGGGTGGCGTCCGCCACCGACCTTGGGAACGAGCCGTTGGCTGAACACCCAACGCAGGGTATCGGCCAGCCGAAGCCGGACCTGCTCCTGCTCCTCCTGCTCAAACATGCCGAGGATGCGGTTGATCGTCTGCCCGGAGTCAATGGTGTGCAGTGTGCTGAAGACAAGATGGCCGGTCTCCGCAGCGCTGAGGGCGATCTCCACCGTGGCACGGTCGCGCATTTCCCCCAACAGGATCACCTTGGGAGCCTGCCGCAAAGCCGCCCTGAGCCCGCTGGCAAAGGTGTCAAAATCCGTTCCCAGCTCACGCTGATTGATGGTCGCAGCGTGCTGCTCGTAGATGAACTCGACGGGGTCCTCCAGGGTGATGATGTGGATGGGATGCACGGCGTTGATGACATTGATCAACGAGGCAAGCGTGGTCGTCTTTCCGGATGCCGTCGCACCCGTCACCAGGACAAGCCCTGTCTTCTCCTTCGCCGCATTCAGCATGACGTCCGGAAGGCAGAGCGTGGTGAAGTCCGGAATCTCGGCATTCAGCTTGCGCAGAACAATGCTGAATGTTCCGCGCTGCGAGAAAACATTCACACGGAACCGGGCCCTGTTGCCCAGCGAGTAGGAGGTGTCACACGCCCCGCGCTTGAGCAGATCCTCGGTCAACCGCTTGCTTCCCCCGATCAGGTTCAACGCGATCATCTCCGTCTGAAACGGAGTCAGCGCATCGGTGTATGGACTGATAGGCACAGCGTGGAGCGCCCCGTTGACCTCCACCTGCATCGGGCGGCCCACGGTGATGATGATGTCCGACACGTTCCGATCGTGCTCCAGCAACGATGCAAGAAAGTAATCGAGTTCATTCCGACGCATAGCTCAGGCCGCAAATTACCGAAGGGTTCTCCACATGGGTTTCATGCAATCAATCCGGGAGGGCTAAGGCTCGTCGTCGATCGGGGGATTGGCCAGGAAAGGTCTGAACTTTTTCTTGTCCAGACATTTATCATACGCGTCCTCGGGCGAGATCCGTTTCATGCGTAAATGCTCCATGATGGAATCATCGAGGGGCTGATTGCCCAGTTTCTTGCCCACCTGGATCATGCCCGGAAGCTGGTGCGTCTTCCCTTCGCGCACCAGGTTCGCGATCGCCGTGGTGAACACGAGGATCTCGAGCGTAGCCACCCTGCCCTTCTTGTCGATCCTCTTGAACAGGTTCTGGGCGACAACACCGCGGAGAGCATCCGACAAGGTGGCCCTGATCTTGTTCTGCTGATCAGCCGGGAACACATCGATGATGCGGTCCACGGTCTTGGCCGCGCTCTGCGTATGCAGGGTGCCGAAGACCAGGTGGCCTGTGCTTGCCGCTGTGATCGCGAGCTCGATGGTTTCGAGATCACGCAACTCGCCCACCAGGATGATGTCTGGATCCTCCCGCAGCGCGCCCTTCAGTGCGCTCGAAAAGGACTTGGTGTGCACTCCCACCTCGCGGTGGTTGATGAGCGCATTCTTGCTCTCATGCACAAACTCGATGGGATCCTCCACGGTCAGAATATGGTCCTTCCGGTTCCGGTTCGCGTAGTCGATCATCGCAGCCAGTGTCGTGGATTTGCCGGAGCCCGTCGGTCCGGTGACGAGCACAAGCCCACGACGAAGCATGGAGAACTTCTTCAGCACCGCGGGCAGGGGTGCGTCGAATTTCTCGAAGTCCTCGAAGGACAAAACCTTGTTGGGAATCTGGCGAAACACGGCGGCGACACCATTCTTCTGATTGAAGAAATTCGCGCGAAACCGGGAGACGTTCGGAATCTCATAACCGAAGTCCACGTCGCCGGTCTCCTCAAACTGTTTCACCTTGTACTCGGGCGTGATCTCGTAGAGCAGGGTTTTGAGTTCGTCGCTGTCGAGCGGAGGATACTCCACGCGCTCCAGCTCGCCGTTAATCCTCAGGATAGGTGGGTTACCCGACGACAGATGAAGGTCGGAAGCCTTCTGGTCGAGCATGAGGTTGAAGAATCCGTCGATCTTTGCCATAAATACGCCATTTCAGTGGAAGCAAATACGATACCGCCCCGGCCAATTCCCCCAAGCCACACCGGCACAGCTGAGATGATCCGGGCGGAAATACTCCGCGACGGTGCGATCTCGTTTGCGAGATACATGCAGCTGGCCCTGTACAGTCCTGAATCGGGGTACTATGAAGCCCACGCTAGGACAATCGGCCGGGGAGGAGACTACTTTACCAATGTTAGTGTCGGACCGATGTTCGGCGAACTGATCGCCGTCCAGATCCTGGACTGGATCCACCAACATCAGCTCAGCCGGGGCAAAATCTGCATCGTGGAGGGCGGCGCCCACAACGGCTTGCTCGCAAGGGACATTCTGAAGGCATTGCGTCAACACGCCCCCCCTCTCCTGCATCGCATCGAGTATGTCATGCTCGAACCCTCCGCAGCCCGGCAGGCCTGGCAGAGGCAAACCCTGGCCGACTTCCCTGAAACGGTGAAGCACGTTGCAAGCTGGAATGATCTGGAGCCTTTCGAGGGGATCGCCCTGAGCAACGAACTGATGGATGCTTTCCCCCTGCATCGTTTTGTCTGGGATCGAACCCACGGCTCATGGAGAGAAACCGGCGTCACCTTGAATGCCGAGGGTCTTGCCTGGACGATCCTGGATCGGGATGGAGACGATATCGCCGCTCAACTCACTGAAGCGGGCTTTCCTGCGATGGATTCGATGGGCGACGTTCTTCCCAACGGTTACGTTCTGGAGGATGCTCCCCAGGCCAGAGCCTGGTGGCGGATGGGCGCTGAAAAGCTGCGTCGGGGTTGCCTGGTTGCGATCGACTACGGAGGGGAGGTGAAAGACCTGTTGATTCCTGAACGGACACAAGGCACGGCGCGCGCGTATTTCCAACACTCAGTCAGCAGCGATCTCCTGGAGCGTCCGGGCCTGCAGGACCTCACAGCACACGTGAATTTCACTGCCCTGGAGCGCAGCGGGAACGACGCAGGCCTTAGGACGGAGATCTTGAGCTCCCAAGAACGGTTCCTGACGCGGGTTCTGGCCAGCTGGGCCAAGCTCCACCCCCATACCCCAGGCTGGTCAGATCAGCAAAAGGCCCAGATCCGAACTCTGATTCATCCCAATCACTTCGGCACCGCTTTCAAGGTGCTGGTTCAATCACGCCCATGAGTGGAAACAGACATCATCTTCTCAGGACACACGTGGAAGAACTGCACACCTGCAGCCGATGCCCTTCGATGTGCAAGCCCGTGGTGAGCGGTGGCCCTGTGATGAGCCGCGTGATCCTCGTTGGACAGGCACCGGGGGACAAGGAACCGAAAATGGGACGTCCCTTCGCCTGGACCGCAGGGAAAACCCTTTTCAAATGGTTCGAGCAAGGCCTGGGATGGTCTGAGGCGGAAACCCGGTCTCGAATCTACTTTGCGGCGGTGTGCCGCTGTTTTCCGGGCAAGAAAGCCGGGGGCGGAGACCGGGTCCCCTCACCTCAGGAGATCGAAGAGTGCTCGGTGTGGCTGGACCGCGAGATCAGGATCCTGGAACCCGCTCTGGTCCTTCCGGTTGGGAAGCTGGCCATCAGCCAGTTCCAGGAGGCTGGCAAACTGGATGCGGTCATCGGAAAGACCTTCCGATGTCGGCGAGCGGGCATCGACTTTGACCTGATCCCCCTGCCTCATCCCTCAGGGGCATCGCCCTGGCACCGGATGGAGCCCGGGCGAACCCTGCTCGGCAATGCACTCCGCGCAATCGCCTGTCACCCTGCGATTTCCTTTTGACTAGCCCTTTTGCTGCTATATCCTCCGCGCCTGCTTTTATGGGAAAACTGAGTGTTCGAGACCTGGCTGTTCGTGGCAAACGCGTGCTGATGCGCGTGGACTACAACGTGCCGATGGCTGAGAAGGATGGCCAGATGGTCATCAACGATGCCACTCGCATCAAGGAAACGCTCCCCACCCTTGATTTGCTGATCCAGGGCGGCGCGCGAATCATTCTTGCCGCGCACCTGGGTCGCCCCGACGGGAAACGCGAGCCATCGATGTCCCTGCGGCCTGTCGCAGCCAAACTGGCGGACATGCTGGGCAGGCCCGTTGCCTTTTCCGATGATTGCATCGGTGAGAAGGCGAGCAAGACAGCGGAGGCTCTCAAGGACGGCGACATCCTGCTGCTCGAGAACACGCGTTTCTACCCGGAGGAGGAGGACAATGAGCCGAGCTTCGCGGAGAAGCTGGCAGCCTCAGCGGAGATTTACGTCAACGACGCATTCGGGGCTGCGCACCGTGCCCATGCCTCCACAGCGGGGGCTGCCGGGGTTGTCGCCCGGCGCGGAGGTGCCTGCGCTGCGGGCCTGCTGATGGAACGGGAGCTCAAGTTCCTCGGTGATGAACTTGAAAACCCAGCCCGCCCCTTTGTGGTCATCCTCGGTGGAGCGAAGGTTTCGGACAAAATCAAGGTCATCGACCGCTTGCTCGAAAAAGCCGACACGGTTCTGGTCGGAGGAGCGATGGCCTACACGTTCCGGTTGGCTCAAGGGTACAAAACAGGCAAGTCCCTGGTGGAACCCGATGCCATCCATGTCGCCGTGCGAGCCCTCGCCAAGGCAGCGGACCGTGGAGTTCGATTCCTTTTGCCGACGGACAACGTCATCGCCACGCCTTTCAACACGGGAAAGCTGAATAAGAAGGGCAAACCGGTCTTTGAGTTCCGTGACGAGCGCTTGAATGCTTCCCTGGACATTCCGGACGATTGCGAGGGGTTCGACATCGGGCCAGCCACGGCGAAGCGTTACGCGGAGGTCATCCGGGCTTCCAAAACGATCCTTTGGAACGGGCCCATGGGCATGTTCGAGGACAGCCGATTTGCGGCCAGCACGAATGAGGTCGCGCGTGCGGTGGCCGAGACCACCCAGAAAAGCGGAGCCAAGAGCATCATTGGCGGCGGGGACAGCGTGAAAGCAATCAATCTGGCAGGCCTGGGGAGCCAGGTGACATTTATGAGTACGGGCGGGGGCGCGAGTCTCGAATTCCTCGAGGGTTCAACTCTTCCGGGAGTGGCAGCCTTGAGCGACAAGCGTTAGAACCTTGATGAGGTTCAGGAAACCGCTGAATTAGCGAACCGGAGCATACAATTGTGGATAAAGAACGAAAACTGATCATTGCGGGCAACTGGAAGATGAACAAAACGGTCGCCGAAGCCCTGGATCTGGTTCAGGGGCTGAAACGCGAGCTGGGCGCCATCAAGGAAGTGGACCTGGTCATCTGCCCGCCCTTCACCGCTCTGAGCGAAGTCTCCAAAGCCAGCCTCGATTCCAACATCAGACTGGGTGCACAGAACATGAGCGAGCACGGAGGAGGCGCTTATACCGGGGAAGTCTCTGCGCTCATGCTCAAGGAGTTTTCAGTGAAGTATGTGATCCTGGGCCACTCCGAGCGTCGCCAATATCAAAAGGAATCTGACGCGCTCGTCGCAAGAAAAGCAGCCGCAGCCCATGCGATGGAACTCAAACCTATCATCTGTGTGGGGGAGACTCTCCAGGAACGGGAGGGTGGACTGATGGAAAAAGTGCTCGAGACGCAGATCCGCGGCAGCCTCGCCGGGCTCTCCAAGGAGCAGGCCGTGGAAAGCATCGTCGCCTACGAACCGGTCTGGGCGATCGACACCGGGAAAACAGCGTCCACCGAACAAGCTCAATCCGCGCACGCTTTCATCCGATCCATTCTGAGCGGAATGTTCGATGAGCCGGCTGCGAAGCGAATACGAATCCAATACGGTGGAAGCGTGAAGGCCGCCAATGCGCGCGAGCTGATGAGTCAGGCTGACGTTGATGGGGCCCTCGTAGGAGGTGCATCCCTTGAGGAACGAAGCTTTGCCGATATCGTAAAGAACTCCATTTAACCCTTTTCCAACAACCCTATGCTTAACTTTCTGATCGTCCTCTTGACCACGTTTCTGATCATCGATTGTTTGATCCTGATCCTGCTGGTCCTGATCCAGCTTCCCAAGAAGGAGGCAGGCGCCGCCCTGGCTTTTGGATCCGGTGCCACTGATGCCCTGTTCGGGGCCGGCAGCGGGAATGCCCTGACCAAGATGACCAAGTACGTCGCGGGGATGTTCTTCGCCTTGGTTGTGGTCCTGTCTGTTCTCACCCAGGGAACATTTCGCAAGGACACCACCGGATTTGAGCAGCAGCTGAAACAGGAGGCATCCAAGCAAACCGATGCTCGTCCCGCTGCGGCCGCGACCAACGCCACCCCCTTCAAGCCCCTCACGAACGCCGCCACTCTCCTGACCAACGCCGCTGCGACCGTCATCACCGGGGCAGTCGCTGCGCCGACAACCCCAACTGCCACGCCGCAGGCCCCCAAGTAACGGTTCGCCCCGTCACCCGGAACGATCTCCCACAAACCCAGGGGAAATCCTGCATCCGGCCCGTCAGCGTCCGAAAGCCCAAGAGGGGGTATGGGGCTCCGCCCAGCCCCGAGGGCTTCGATTCAATCCTTAAGGAGTTCAAGGCAGCCCGCCGATGACGTGGCTCCCCTTTCGCAGGGATGATCGAGCGGCAAATTTTTCCTGAACGGGATTGACATTGGCCTCCATTGGTTCTGATGATCCGCCCGGTTGGCGGTCACACCGCTTGCTGGGCCAGGATGTTTAGCCCGAGCCGGATTCCATCAGGATTGTGGATACCTCAAAAGCGCCCCACCGGCCTCCGAGACCGGAAATCGTACTCGCCGCTAATCGCAGCGCGGAGCAGCGACCCCCTACGTCCATGGAATGGGAGGACCTCGTTCAACCCATCGTCTTCCAGCAAACCCATGAGGGACGGATCTTTCGCGGCAATTCATGGTTCGAAAAGTTTACGGGTTGGTCGGTGGACCAGTGGAGCGTCGAGGGCTCGTTCTGGGATAAGGTCCACGAGTGCGATGTCGAAAGCGTCTCCGCCCATCTGCAGCGAAGCGCCGCAAGTGACGATCCCTGCACGCTGACTTATAGGATTCGGCTTCCCAAGGACCAGGGAGCTCCAACCTGGGTGCAGGAAACTCGCCGACGAATGCCTCCAAAGATCCCAGGCGGATCCACCGAAGGCTGCATTGTGGCCTGGGAGGACTGCAGCGACGACGCCTTGATCGCGCATCGCCTGACTCACGCGTGGTGGTCCAGCTCCCTCGCAAGCCTCACCCCGGGCGCTGCCCACGACCTCAACAACCATTTCTCAAGCATCCTCATCCAAAGTGAGAACTACCTGAGAAGACTCAGCCCCGGGCACCAGCACTACGAAGGGATGAAAAACATCCGGGAGGCTGTCGACAAATCCATCAGTTTGGTTCGGAAGCTGGTTGCGATCCATTTTGCCCGTGCCGGACACACACAGTTTCTCGAGTTAAACGGTTTCCTGGCGCAACAGATGGAATTCCTGCGCCAGGCCTTCCCTCGACGCGCTCTCTTCAGCCTTCAGCTCCAGGAAAAGGCGCTCCACCTCAAGCTGGATACCACACTTTTCCATCGGATTCTCATCGGCCTGATCCGGAATAGTGTGGAGGCCATACCCATCATGGGTCAGGGGACAGTCAAGATTTCCACCTCACGCGGATCACAGGGATCTCTCGGTGACACGGAAGTCCGTGAGTGGGTGCGGATCGAGATTGCGGACACCGGGCGAGGAATCCCCACGGAACTGCGGCCACGCTTGTTCAAGCCTGGGTTCTCAACAAAGCCTCCCGGTGAAGGGTCTGGGACCAGCCTGTCGGAAGCCAGGAGACTCATTGCCGAGTGGGGAGGAAGCCTGAGCTATCGTCCATCTGAGGAGGGGTCCGGTTCCATCTTCCTGATTGAGCTCCCGATGGCTGATCTGGAGCGAGGGGCTGCAGATCATCCTCCCGAGCGGCCCAGAATCATGGTGACCGGCCCCGAGGACCGCCTGGGGGATGTGGCCGCATCACTTCGGGAGAGCGGCCTCGAAGTGGTTGCAACCAGGGCTTGGGCTGTCGAATTGATCCAGACCGAAACCAGGCCTTTTGATCTGGTCTGCCTTCTTCAAGGCAGCACGGTTGAGCAGGCTCAAGCAATCGCTTCGTCGGTTCAAGACCGACGATGGATGACGCGGCTGATCGCTGAGCCACAGACCTCGCCCGACGCCCCTGCGCTCTCAGAAACCGTCCTGCGCGACCTGCTTCCCGAGCCACAAGAGATCCGCAGGATTTGGAAGACGCTGGGCCGTCAGCCGGCCACGGACGAACCTTCCCCCTCCTCCTAAAGCTACCTCACACTGAACCCTGAAACCCTGAAACCAAATGCCTATCGAAAAAGTGTTGATCCTAGAGGATGACAGAATCCAGCTCGATAATCTGAGGGATATTCTGCGCGATAAGAAATACATCGTTTCAGGAGCGACCACCATTGCTCGCGCGGACGAGTATCTTGCAAGTGACAACTACGACCTCATATTGGTGGACTTGAACCTACCGGACGGAAACGGATTGGATTTCGTACGTCGGCTGCAGATGAAGCCCAACCGGCCCCTGTCGGTAGTGATGACGTCAACAGGGTCCATCGATTCCGCCGTCGATTGCATACAAGCGGGAGCTTTTCACTATCTGGTGAAACCGCTGAAACCAGCGCAGCTCCACACGATCATCAGCAAAGCCGAGGATCTCAGTCGGTTGCTGAGCGTAAACCGGTTTTTGACGAGCCCGGACCATGGCGAGGAAAGGTTCGCG
>VHDG01000112.1 GCA_016871475.1 Verrucomicrobiota bacterium | reverse complement strand
GTCATCGTTGCAAATGGAGTCTTCATTCGTCTGATTCCTTTCCCTGGCCCGGTCCTCAACTGAGTCTCTTGAGATTACTCCAGCAGGTTACTGAAATCCCAATCTAGCAGCACCTGGTCAGGCACGGCGTGCGGACGCGAGTCGGAGAAAGGTGAGATGCGATCCAACTCAGGAAACGGCTCCCATCAACTCGGAGTGACTTCAAAGATCGCCAGTCGATCCTCCGCCAGGGCAGGGTCTGTGAGAACGATGATCCCTGAGCGGATGCGTTTCACGGGGTTCCCCTCGCTAGAAACCGGATTTAAGATCTGAAGACTCTTCGCGAGCTTCCGCAGATCGCTGAAACCCGCTGCCTCCCGGCTTCGGAGGCTGAGAATCCTGAAACACCCTCTCGAGCCGGGTGAGACGTAGTTCATCAATTCAAGTGTGAGCCGGCCCATCGTGTAACGAGGATTCACTTCCACCACAGGCTTCAGTCGAGGTCGTCCGCCGGCATCCAGATAGACAAATGCATCCACGCCTACAGGCCCTTCATGATCACATCTGGAAAAGGCATTCTCCAGATGGCGCCTGAGAATGTCGCAGACCTCATGAGCTTGCTGACGGACCCGCGCTGAATTTGGAAAAGCATCGAATATGCATCTCGGGATCCGACGCCAGCAGTCCGATTCCGCCCAGTTTGCCTCAAACTGACCTCTGAGATCTGTTTGCAGCCCCGTGAAGCCGATCAGCTTCATCCGGCCTTCGCGCATCTCGAACTGCATCGAGAAGTCCGCCACCCGCTCAAGCCAGGGTTCGACAACCAACGTGCCTTGGTTCTCGAAGACCCGGCTCATCCATCGTTTCTGTGAGTCGAGGATCGTGGGCTCCCAAAGCCTGAGGGCGTTCGCTCCTGCCAGGCCCAGGTCCTCCTTTACGACGATCCGATGATGCCCCGCAGCGCGGATCTCTCCGATCGATTCAAGCGCTGCATCCATGGACGTGACTGCTTTGCCGATGACTTCGTCCGGACATAACCATTCGAGATCCTGGGTCCGCACCTGAGCTGTCAGCTCCCGGAGCAGAGTTGTTCCCCAACTCTTTCGGTAGAGTTGCGCGACACCCTGCGAGAGGGGACTTGTGATCCACTTCACCGAGGTTGGACAGTTTGTGGCGCCGCTGAGGGGATGGAGCAGGGTTTGGGAGTCGGGCGCGATGGCCCATGGGCGGAGACGGCTGAGTTTTCGCCGGAGCAGGGAGTCTGGCAGCAACCCACCAGGCGGAAGCTCCACAAACTCCGGAATGATGAAACCCAGGTCCGCCAGTTCAGCGAGGAACGGAGCCGTGGGTTTCCTGGGCGTGATAACAATGTCGTCCTGCCGGCAGAGAAACTGGGGGAGATTACCCAGGTCCCGGGCAAGGGTGTTCTGCTGGATACTTGGGGCGAATGCCTTCCCCCTTGCGACATAGGCCTCGGCAAAGGGATTGAACAGGAAAACATCCGGGGTGCGGCCTTTGCTCTGCCCGCAGGTGCGGAGCTCGGCGATGAATTGATCATCGAGCCCTGCCGCTTTTCGACCCGACACGTTCCAGATGGAGCCACGGGCACGGCGGGGGGTGAGAGGAAACTGCAACTGCCGGCAGTAAGCTTCCCAGTCTGAAAGAGCGGGATCCTTCCATCGACGAAACCATTTGAGGCCATACGCAACATGCGAGATTTCATCCTGATGGATCTGCTTCAGGAGGCTGGATGTTTCCAAATCCCCTGCCTCTGCGAACGCGGCGGAAAACTCCAGGGAGAAGTCGAGGTTGGCTTGTTCGAAGGTGAGGCTGAGGCTCGACACATAGTCCATGGGGCTTTGCATCCCGGCGACGGTGCGCCAGAAGTAACCGCTCACGGGTGTCGAACCAAACTCAATGCCGCAGGCACGCATCCTCGCCAGATAGAGCCGGGCGTGCTCCTGCTCCTCCAGAAGTGTTCGGGCCAGCCCTCTACGGAACGGGGCAGGGGCGTCCGGGAACCGGAGGAGGGCCAAGGCCATCAGCTCCGCAGCAAGGAGTTCATGGTTTGCGAAAAAGTGAAGAATTTGTCCACGGCCCGCCTCCGTGCCGATGCACTTGATGCCGGGGAAGTCGTTGGATCGACCGCCACTCGCTTTGAACGTCAATTCCGTGGGACGGGTGGGAACTGCAGGTAACAGAATGGGGCAGCCAGGAGCGGTGTCCGTCAAGTCTCCGACAGGTTCTGCCAGCTTGTCCTCGAGAGTATGCGAGAACAGAACCCGCTCAGCATGCTCGCGGATTTCCATGTGGCTCTAAATCCGTTCGAAGTAGCGCTGTTTCTCCCAGTCGGTGACAGCGTCGTCGAAGGCCTGTTGCTCGAGCTGTGCGTGGCGCACATAAAACTCAACCACGTTCGATCCGAACGCGTCCCGCGCGAGCTGGCTGTTTTCCAGGAGACTTGCGGCCTCGCGGAGACTGGACGGGAGCTTCCGTAGTTTCGGATCCACGTAGGCATTGCCCTCGTAGGCTTCCCCGCAGCTGAGCTTTTCTTCGATGCCTTTGAGTCCGGCAGCGATCATCGCGGAGAAAGCGAGGTACGGGTTGGCGTCGGCACCCGGCATGCGGTTCTCGAGTCGAAACCCATTCCCGGAGCCCACGATGCGATATCCACAAGTCCTGTTGTCAGTGGACCACGCCATGCGGGTGGGAGCCCAGCTGCCTGGCTGATAGCGCTTGTAGCTGTTGATGGTCGGTCCAAAGAAAAGGCAGAGCTCCGGGCTGTACTTGAGCAGGCCGCCGAGAAAGTGTCGGAACAGGGCAGACCCGCTGGCATGAGGATGGTTCCCATGGCTTCCCTTGCTGTTTTCCCAGAAGAGGTTTTTTTTGCCTTTCCAGAGACTCATGTGGATATGACATGAGCTGCCTGCTTCCGCTGGAGCGTACTTGGCCATGAAGCTCACCGCCCGGCCTTGCTGTTCGGCCATTTCCTTCACGCCTTGCTTAAAAAGGACGTGCATGTCCGCCATGACCAGGGGTTCGTCGTAAGTGAAGTTGATCTCGTGCTGTCCGCGGCTCCATTCCCCCTTGCTGCTTTCAACCGGTACCCGTGCCTCGGTCATCTGGTTGCGAATCGCTCGCATCAAACCTTCCTCGCGTGTCGGTTGCATCAGGTGGTAGTCGATGCGGTAATCACTGCTCGGCTGGAGGTCCCGATAGCCGCTCTGGAACGCCGAGTGGAAAGTTTGATTGAACAGATAGAATTCGAGTTCGCTGGCGCAGTAGCATGTCCAGCCCTTCCCGGTGATTCTGGACAGCTGTCTGTGCAGCACCGATCGGGGTGCTTCATCGACCAATTCCCCGTCATGTTTAAAGAAGTCGCAGAGCACCAATGCGGTGCCCGGCTGCCAGGGGAGACGCCGAAGGCTGGATAGGTCGGGCCGCATCTCAAAATCTCCAAAGCCGGCTTCCCAGTTGGCCACCTTGAAGCCTTCGAGCGGATCCATGTCCATGTTCACCGTCAGGAGATAGTTGCAACCATGCGTGCCATGGGACACGACGGATTTCAAAAAGTAGTCAGCTCGAAACCGTTTGCCGACCAGACGTCCAAAAGGATCTGGAACAGCGGTGATGACGGTGTCGATCTCGCCTCGCTGGACGGCCTGTGAAAGTTCTTTGAGTGTCATGGTGGGATCAGTCTGCGACGTAGATGTTTTTGAGTTCTGTGTAGCCTTCGAGCGCGGTCATGCCCAGATCCCGCCCGATACCGCTCATTTTGAAGCCGCCGAACGGGGCTTCCACGTGGACGCTGTTGTGACAGTTGACACTGATGACTCCGCTCTGAACCGCACGCGATACCCGGAGGGCCTTGCGGATATCGTGGGTCCAGACGGACCCGCTCAGTCCATAGGGCGAATCGTTGACCTCTTTGATCATGGAGGCTTCGTCATCAAACGGAGTGATGGCAGCCACGGGTCCGAAGATCTCCTCCTTCCAGCAACGGCTGGATTTCTCGATTCCCACGAGGACAGCTGGAGACACGAAAGCTCCGGTCGCCACAGGTCGGTCGCCCCCGCAAGCGAAACGAGCTCCCCCCTTGCGGGCGTCGACGAGAAAATCTTCGACGCTCGAGCGCTGTGCCATCGACGCCATGGGGCCAAGCTGGGTTTCCTCTTTGGAGGGATCGCCAATGACGAGTTTCTGGGTGGCATCGACAAAGCGAGCGACGAATTCATCGAAGATGCTTCGTTCGACGAAGACGCGACTGCGTGCGCAGCAGTCCTGTCCCGTGTTGGCAAACACGCTCATGGGGGATGACTCGGCGGCCTTTCTCCAGTCCGAGTCTGCGAAGACGATGTTTGGGGATTTTCCGCCCAGCTCGAGTGACACGCGTTTGAGGTCTCGGGAAGCTAGTTCCATGATGCGGCGTCCGACTTCAGTGGAACCTGTGAAGGAGACTTTTCTAACGAGAGGGTGGGTTACAAGGGCGTCGCCCATGGCGGCTCCAGCGCCTGGAAGCACCTGAAGGACACCAGGAGGGAGGCCGGCTTGGGAGGCGAGTTCGCCCAGGGCGAGGGCGGTGAGAGGGGAGATCGAGGCGGGTTTGAGGATGACACAGTTTCCTGCGGCGAGGGCTGGAGCGACTTTCCAGCAGGCGATGGGGAATGGGAAGTTCCATGGGGCGATGGCTGCGGTGACACCCATGGGCTGGCGAAGGGTGAAATCGAAACCTCCACGGGCGACAGGGATGGTCTGGCCGTAGAGACGGCTCACTCCGCCTGCGTAGTATTCGAAAACCCTTGCGCCGAGGGATGCTTCGTCGCGCGCGTCAGCGATGGGTTTGCCAATCTGCTCCATCTCGAGCTTGGCAATCCATTGTTGGTTGTCTCGCAAGACCCTGGCGATGTTGAACAGGATCTCCGCGCGTTTCCCTGGTGGCAGATCACGCCACCCATTCTCCCATGCCTTGTGAGCAGATGTACAGGCGGCGTCAACCTCTGCCGGACTCGCAGCATCGACTTCGCAGACGGGCTGTTCCGTTGAAGGGTTGAGCAATGTTATTTTCCGGCCTGACTTGGAGGATTGCCTTTGGCCGTTGATGAACAGTTGAGTGGGATAAGACATGAAAAGAGCGGTTGGAGTATGAGGTCTTGTTATTGGCCTGGGACGATCGGGGTTCTCATAGCTGGCTGGAGCATGTTGTGCAGGGCACCCAAGCAAGCCCACGGTGCAAAATCAATCTTGGGGTGGGTCTTTTACTTTTGTTGTGTTTCCCAAATCACAGATCTATCCAGGGCGTCGATCGAGGTGCGGCCGGTGAGGGCCAAGGCTTGTTCAAACTCATCCCTGAGGATTTCAACCACACGCCCGAGGCCGGGTGCTCCGGCAACCGCGAGCCCATGCAGATAGGGACGTCCAATCATCACGGCCTTCGCCCCCAATGCCAGAGCCTTCAATACGTCCGTGCCACGTCTGACGCCTCCATCCATCAGGATCGGGATCCGGCCGGCGACCTTGCTCGCGATGGAAGTCAGCGCGGTGATGGTCGCTGGAGCGGTATCGAGGCCTCGACCGCCGTGGTTGGAAACCACGATGCCGGCAGCCCCGTGACGAACTGCCCTTTCGGCATCATCAGGATCCAGTATTCCCTTCAGCCAGACCGGCAGCCGGGTGATCGACTTGAGCCACTCGATGTCTGCCCAGGTCATCCGCATGTTTCCGCCACGAAGCAGTGAGTCGCGTCCCTTGTTCACATCCAGCATGTAGGGCAGTTTCAAGCCTGGTGTGAGTTTGAACTTTGCACGGATCTGACGGTAACGCGGGCCCACGACCGGCGCATCGACAGTGAGCATCAAAGCACGAACGCCCGCGGCTTCGACCTCTCTAACGACGTCCTTGACGAACTCGCGGTCGGACTGGACGTACATCTGGAACCACAACGGGCTGCCTGGGGCAGCTTGAGCAATCTCTGAAATCCGGGTGTTGCACGAACTGCTGACGACGAAGAGAGATTTTGTGGACGCCGCTCCCCGTGCAGTTTCCGGTTCGCCGAGGGGATTGACCATTCGATGAAAGGCCGTCGGAGCCAGAATAATAGGGTGAGGAAGTTCGAGCCCTGGAAGTTTGACCCGCGTATCAACCTGCGAAACGTCCACAAGGACACGGGGTTTCAGGACAATTCGATCGAACGCTTCACGGTTCCAGCGAATGGTGATTTCGTCCGCTGCCCCCCCTTTCACAAAGGCGCGGGACATCTCGTTCGTCCGCGATTCGAAAGCGAGCTCGAAATCCGTGACGCTGATGAAGGAGGCGAGGTCGGGACGGGGACGACGCGCTTTGCGGGCAGGCGGAGTTGCTGAAGCGGCAATGAGGCTGGCTGCTGGGAACAAGAGTGCAGCCAGGCCGAACCTGGACATGGCGGTTCGCCGGTTCACCGTGCTCACTTCATCCGGTCAAAACTCTTCTGGAGAATCTGCCAGTCCTTCAATCCGCTGACCTTGGTCTGGGTGTCTCCGATGACCTTTGCCTCCATGGCGTTCTTGGTCGGGCGCTTGACCTGATAAAATATCCCGAACTTGCCCGGGAAATCTTCGTCCGCGAGCTTGTAGGCCGCCATCTCGTTGGTGACGTCGTGGTCAGCCGGCACCAGATCGAACTTCCCGCCTTTGCGTGGATTGGAGGCATCGAACGAGCCTTCATAAAACTCCACGCACTCGCTGAGGCATTCGATAAAGGAAAACCCGTCGTGGTCCATGGCTGCCTCCATCATCTGGAGGACATGGTTCGGATTGGTGTGGGTGGTTCGTGCAACGAAGCTCGCCCCGGCGCTGATCGCCTGCTTCATCGGGTTGATGGGACGATCGAAGGCGCCCCATTGATCCGTCTTGCTCTTGAAGCCGAGCGGGGACGTGGGGGAGGTTTGCTTCTTGGTGAGCCCATAAACCCAGTTGTCCATCACCACCAGCGTCATCTTGATGTTCTTGCGGGCGGTGTGGTTGAAGTGGTTGCCGCCAATCGAGAATGCATCGCCATCACCACTGAATGCAAAGACGTGAAGGTCGGGTCGCGAGAGGCTCACGCCGCTCGCAAAGGACAGGGCGCGGCCGTGAATGTAATGGGCGCCATGAGCCTGCACGAAATAGGGGAATCGGCTGGAGCAGCCGATGCCTGCGATCGTGGTGATGCGTTCATGGTGGATCTTCCGCTTCTCGATGAGTTTGAAGTACAGCGCGAGGACGGAGAAGTCACCACACCCCGGGCACCAGGTGGGATGGTCTGCGGCCACTTCCTTTTTCGTCAGCCCCTTCCGCTCGCCATCGGGGATGGCAGGGATCGCCGGGGTTGCGGACCTGGGAGGCATCTTGAAGAGAATTGGATTCGAGCTCATGAATTAAGGGAATCGAGGTTGTGAAAGCTGT
Organism: Verrucomicrobiota bacterium; assembly: GCA_016871475.1. Lineage (GTDB taxonomy): Bacteria > Verrucomicrobiota > Verrucomicrobiia > Limisphaerales > UBA11320 > UBA11320. Next base: position 1,654 of record VHDG01000112.1, on the reverse strand, counting down.
GGGTTGTGTTTCTGACCGTGTGACTGGATCAGGCTTTTCCGTTCGATGACTTGAGCTCTCCGGCGAGAGCTTTGGCTTTTTCAAGGATCTCACGGACTTTCCAGGTGAGGCCGTCCGTCTTGTTGATGCCATGGATCTTCGGGTCGCAGTAACGTGCGCGCAAAATCATTGCCAGCTGACCGTGTCCGTAAAGCCCGCCGTCGTTCATTTCCACGACGAACACATGTCTGAATCCTGCGAAGGCCTGCTCCAGGCCGTTGGGAAGCGGATTGAGATGCTTGAGATGCAGCGCTGAGATGGCCTCGCCTTGCGCGCGGGCTTTTTCCACAGCCTCGCGGATTGGACCCTGTGTTGATCCCCAGCCGACGAGGAGGATTTGTCCCTCGCTGGGCCCGAAAACTTTCGGGACAGGCAGTTCGTTTGCGAGCGCCTTTAGTTTGTTGCGGCGCTTGGCTGTCATCGCGACGTGCAACTTGGGGGACCCGGTGGGGTGTCCCATCTCGTCGTGTTCAAGGCCTGTGACGACCGGGTACTTGCCCGTGCCAATCCTCGTGCCGGGGGGCAGGTGATGGGTCACTCCATCCGGCGCACTCAAGTCGTAAGGCTTGTGATCCGCCACGGCGGTGAAGTCGGGCGAGATATCCTGGCAGACTCCCTCGAGGTTCGGCTGCTCGAAAGCCTCGATGCGGGTGGCGATGGCCTGGTCAGTGAGGATGATGACGGGCACGCTGTACTTGCGAGCGATGTTGACCGCCTCGATGGCTGTGTAGAAGCAATCCTCGACATTTCCTGGAGCGACCACGACCCGGGGCGAATCGCCGTGTCCACCGAAGACAGCGATGTTGAGATCGCTTTGTTCCACGTTGGTGGGCATGCCGGTGGATGGGCCGCCGCGTTGGACGTCCACAATCACCAGCGGCATCTCGGACATCACACCCCACCCCAGGGCTTCGGTTTTGAGGGAGATGCCGGGACCACTTGAGCCTGTGACTGCAACCCGGCCGGCGTAGCTCGCGCCCAAAGCCATCGAGATGGATGCGATCTCATCCTCGCATTGGATGAACATCCCACCGTATTTGGGAAGTTCGCGCCGCAAAAGCTCCATGATGTCTGACCAGGGAGTGATCGGATATCCCGCACCGAATCGCACCCCGGCTGCGATCAAGCCGAATCCGAGGGCTTCATTTCCGCCCATGACCACCTGAGGTTTGCCTTTGGCTTCCGGTTCCTGGAAGCGGAAGGTTTCAGCGAAGGTGTTCACCTGGGATCCGTAGCCTGCGTGGAAGGCGTTCAGCGCGTTTTGCGTGATGCTCTGGTCCTTGCCGGTGAACCTCTCGGAAATCAGTTTTTCCAGCTTGGGCACATTCAAATCAAACATCTTGGCCACCAGACCGAGCGTGAAAAGGTTCTTGCCCTTGTCCTTCGCGGTTCCCCCGATCGCCTCAATGGTTCGGGTGGATATCGGAACCGGGAGGTGACGGTACTGAGTCTGGTAGTCTGGGTTGGGCTCGACGTGGTCGCTGTCGAAAAGCACGATGCCGCCTTTCTTCAGGCTGGCGATATGCTCGTCGTAGGAGTGTTGATAGAAGGCCAGCAGCAAGTCCGCTTCGTCGCCTGAGCTCAGCACCTCGCCCGAGCCAATCCGCACCTGAAA
>VHDG01000111.1 GCA_016871475.1 Verrucomicrobiota bacterium | reverse complement strand
CTCATACATCCAACCGATGGCAGGTCCCAGGGCCACCCCTGAGCTGATCACTTTCCCTTCCTTTTCGAGATCTGCCAGGGTGCTCCAGATGGAATCATCGGAGACCTGATCCGCGCGGATGTTATGAAGTTGAAGAATGTCGATGCGATCGGTCTTCAGGCGTTTAAGCGCCTGCTCAACGGCAAAGCGCAGAAACTTGGGGGAAAAATCCTGAGCAATCTCGCGCTGCCCTTTGCGCTCGCCGCCGTGGTTGTAGAAGTCGTACCCGACCTTGGTGGCGATGACCAACTTGTCGCGCATTCCGGGAAAGGCGGCTGGGATCAGTTCCTCGCTCTTTCCGTTCCCGTAAGTGTCGGCGGCGTCGTAAAGATTCACACCCAGATCATGCGCCTTGCGCATGAGCGCAATCGCCTCGGCATCCGTGAACTTGCCCCACCATCCTGTGGAAACAGTCCAAAGCCCAAAGCCGACTTCCGATACAGTGAGGGGCGTCTTTCGAATCTTCCGGTATTTCATACGGGGCGCACGCTACAGCATGCCGGGCGGGTTAGCCAAGCAGATCCAGCGAAGCGATCGGACGGATCGGACGGATCGGTCCGATCACCGTGCGCAAGCCGCCAATCGGGGCTTCATGTAACAGACCACCGCTGATACCCTCCGCGCATGGTTTGGATCCGAATCGCCCATGAGTCCCAGCTGAAAGAGCGCACCACGCTGAAGTTCTCCTTCATGCGTGAAGGGGTGAAAATCGAGGCTTTTCTGGTCAAATTTGATGGGAAAGTGGCTGCCTACGAAAACGTGTGCCGCCATATCCCCATCTCCATAGATTACGCAGACAACCGTTTCTTCACCCAGGATCAGCGGCATCTGATTTGCCAGACCCATGGAGCCATTTATGAACCCAGCACCGGCAAGTGCATACGAGGACCCTGCACCGGTGCATCGCTCTACTCCCTGGATGTCGTGGCAAAGGATGGGGAGCTTTGGTTAAGAAGCCTGGAACGAAAGGGTGTGGATTCCCATTGACGGACCGGAAGAGCATCGGGATTTTAGCCGCCCACTATGGCCAAAATCACTCGTGCGCTTTTGTCTGTTTCCGATAAATCAGGGTTGATCCCTTTTGCCCAGGCGTTGTCGCGTGCCGGAGTGGAGTTGATCTCCACAGGGGGAACTGCCCAGGCCCTCCGCAACGCAGGGTTGACCGTCAAGGATCTCAGCGATCACACGGGCTTCCCCGAGATGCTCGATGGACGCGTGAAAACCCTGCACCCAAAGGTCCATGGAGGACTTCTCTACTTGCGCGGCAACGAGGTTCACGAGCAAACCGTCCGTCAACACGGCATTCCCCCGATCGATCTTGTGGTGGTTAATCTGTACCCCTTTGAACAAACCGTGGCCAAGCCGGGGGTCTCCCTGCATGACGCCATCGAGAACATCGATATCGGCGGACCTTCCATGCTCCGCAGCGCGGCCAAGAACCACGAAAGCGTCACTGTGATCGTGGACCCTGCCGACTACGAACCTGTGGCCAGGGAAATCGAAGCTGCGGGAGAAACCACCCTGGAGCAAAGGCGTCGCCTTGCAGCCAAGGTCTATGCACGCACCGCGGCCTACGATGCGGCCATCTCAAGCCATCTGGCGAAGGCCTTCGGTGTGGAAGCGTCCGGAAGCGCACCTGCCGCGTTGACAATCCAGGCTCCGAAGGTGCAGTCGCTTCGCTATGGGGAAAACCCTCATCAACAAGCGGCCCTTTATGGTCGTTTCCCCGAGTACTTCCAGCAGCTTCATGGCAAGGAACTATCCTACAACAACATCCTTGATCTCACGGCCGCAACGGCATTGATCGAGGAATTTGCGGGCGAAGCTCCAACGGTGGCGATCCTCAAGCACACCAACCCCTGTGGCGTAGGGCAGGGATCACATCTGCGGGAGGCCTGGGACAAGGCGTATGCCACCGACCGGCAGGCTCCGTTTGGAGGGATCATTGCGGTCAACCAGCGATTGGACGGCGCCTGCGCGGAGGCCATCGCTGAAATCTTCAGTGAAGTGATTGTCGCCCCGGACTTTTCGCCCGAAGCGTTGGAGGTTTTGCAGAAGAAGAAAAATCTTCGGCTGTTGAGGGTCCAGAAGAGTCTGCTTTCGGACAACGGCAGCGATATGAGGAGTGTGGGCGCAGGATCGTTTCTGTGGCAGGAACGGGACATCCGACGAGTTGAAGCGAAGGATTTGAAAATCGTGACCCAGCGCAAACCCACGGAAGCTGAAATGCGAGGCATGCTCTTTGGATGGAGGATCGTGAAGCATGTGAAGTCCAATGCGATTGTTTATACGGGCGCGGATCGAACTCTTGGAATTGGGGCCGGGCAGATGAGCCGGGTCGACTCGAGCCGGATCGCGGTCTGGAAATCTGGAGAAGCGGGGTTGTCATTGACGGGAAGCGTGGTCTGCAGTGATGCATTTTTTCCATTTCCTGACGGCCTGATTGCAGCCGCCAAGGCGGGAGCCACTGCAGCCATCCAACCGGGCGGATCCGTGCGCGATGCTGAGGTGATCGCTGCCGCAGACGCAAATGGTGTAGCAATGGTCTTCACCGGGGCGCGACATTTCCGTCACTAGACCGGATTTCTCACACTCCTTTGCCCGTGGATTGGGCCCACCTCGGTTTCATCCAATGTTCACAGTGCGCTAAGGCCAGAGATCCGGGCTGGAGCTTGGAGGAAAGCCGCCACTCGCTCCGAAAACGGATCTGAGCGGGTCCATCTTGAACGTTGTCGTCGTCGTAAGAATGGAGTAGCAAGGCCTCAATGCCACCCACCATGCCAGCCATTCATGAGCAAAAAGAACGGGTTTCAGAGTTCTACGAGAAGCATCACAGCCGTGGGAAGTACGACTACCTTTACGGGGGTGAAGATCGGAAGCGCGCGTTGGTTGAGCTCATAGGGAAGGGGAACAAGGTCCTGGACATCGGGTGCCGGTCAGGAAACCTCACGCAACATTATTGTGAAGGCAACGAAGTGACCGGGGTGGACATCGACCGAAAGGCTTTGGAGCTTTTCCGGGATCGCCTTGGGCTGCCGGGGCATTGGGTTGATGTCGATGCCGAGCCGCTGCCGTTTTCTGATGCGAGCTTCGACGTGGTGGTCATGACGGAGGTCATGGAGCATCTGAGATTCCCGAAGCAGGTTCTGCAGGAAATTCGACGGGTGCTGAGGCCCGGAGGCAGATTTGTGGGCAGTGTGCCCAACGCGTTTCGGCTGAGGAACCGTTTGAAGTTCATGGTGGGGAAACCATTTGAGAGCGATCCCTCCCACCTGCGGTCGTATTCAACAAGGCTGCTGAGAAAAGAGTTGGAGGGGTTTTTCTCGGAAGTCCGGATTGTGCCTGTGTCAGGTCACTTGCTGGGTGGTGGACGATTCGGAGTGCCTGTTTATCCATGGCTGCCCAACGGTTTAAGGACACTCTTCGCCCTGGATCTTGTCTGGGAGTCAGAGAAACGATAAAGGCGCGAGCTAGCCAATGCCAGGCTCGCGATAGAGAGATCCATGCCAGAGTGATGAACCGGTGTTGGAGGCAGATTGTGAAATCTCATAAGTGGATCGGCCGAGTCGCGATTTCAATGGCTTCGATTCGGCAGAGTCTCCTCCTAGCTGACAACAAGTAACTCTGGAGATGCATCGTCTGGCTGGTGAAGCACCTTCGGATGAGTCGAGACCTGATGTTGAAAGTCACGCGCCGGCACTTGAGCTGGATCCGGCAGCTACGGGAGCGTCTGGGAACGCGAGGTTGCTGGCCTGCATTCAGCACGACCAGCAGCGACCCATTTCTGACTCAAGTGGAACTGACCCTTGCCCTCCGGGATCAAGGGGCGCATTCTCAGGGATGAGCAAGCGCTTCTGTGTAATAGTCCTTCTCTGCAGGGATACCCGTCATCGCGTCGGGGTCGCTTCAGTTTCAAGAGTTCAAGCTGAGTAAAGGGCACACGTGCGTCTTCTCTTCATCAAACTCAAGCACATTGGTGATGCGCTGCTGCTGACCCCCACACTGACAGCGGTACGTGCGCGGCATCCGGACGCGGAGATCTGGGTGTTGGTGCGGAAGGGTACTGAACGGATATTGAGCGGATGCCCCGCGATCGACGAAGTGTTGCTGGCGGCCCCGCCCGAGCGTTGGGCGCGAGGGTTGGTCGATTGGAGAGCCGGGATTGCCAACCTGCTGCGAATTCGAGGAGCCCGCTTCGATTGGGTCTTCGAACTTGGCGATGGGGATCGGGGGCGCTGGGTCGCAGCGCTAAGCGGAGCACGCACTGCAGCCACGGGACATGGTGTGAACCTTGACTGGCTGGCTCGAAATGCCATCACCCACTTCAGCCCACACCCATGGCACAATGGACACCGTGTGGCGAAAGACTACAGGACTGTGGGTTGTTTCCTGCCATTGCCCGAGGAAATCCCTGATCTCTGTTTTGTGCGGGAGCGGACTTTGCCCTGGCCCGGAGGGGACGGGCTGGAACCGTTTGTGGTCCTGCATCCCGGAACGCGCTGGCTGCGAAAGCGCTGGCCCTCGTCGCGATGGATGGAACTGGGAAACCGGCTGGGCGAGTGCGGGTGGAATATCGTGCTCAGCTGCGGTCCGGATCCTGCCGAGATCGAGCTTTCCCGTGAACTGGCTGCCGGTATTCGAGGGAAGGTGGTGAGTACACTGGGTACTGCAGGGTGGGCTGAGTTGGCAGGGTTGCTTTATAGGGCAGGGTTGTTTGTGGGTGTGGATACCGCTGCGATGCACCTTGCGGCGGCCTGCGGATGTCCGACGGTGGCGATTTTCGGCCCCTCTGTCGTCGATCAATGGCGGCCGTGGAAGGTTTCGCATCGCGTGGTGACAGCCGATTCGCCCTCAGCGAAGACCGATGAGCCGAATGGAATCACCGCTGTCTCCGTGGACGCAGTGTGGGATGCTTGCAGGTCCCTGTGGTGTGAAGCAGGGGTCACTGAGAAAAGAGTTGTTTCGCGAGATGTCAGACTCTAACACTTCTCGCGTTTGGCGCGGGTTACCTGTGCAGAACCGCCTTTTCCGGTTTCACCGTTGGCGCGACTGCCTCTGCCGTTCCCACATACCGCCCATTCCATGCGCTGCCGGCGCATGGGTTGAATAGCCTCACGGAGAAACAACATCGGATGAATCTTTCGGGTCAGCGGATATTGGTCACCGGCGGCGCCGGTTTTATCGGTTCTCATTTGGTCGACACGCTTATCGAGCGCGGGCTTGAAGTGGTAGTTCTGGACAACTTTCGCAACGGACACCGGGAGAACCTTGCGGTGGCCGCCAAGTCTCCCCTCCTGAAGATCATCAATGGTGACATCACAGATCCGCTGACATGCCAGCGGGCCTGCCGGGGGGTGGATAGGGTGTTTCACCTCGCCTGTCTGGGCGTTCGCCATTCGCTGCATAATCCTGGGGAGAACCACCAGGTAAACGCATACGGCACGCTGAACATGCTGGAGGCGGCTCGCATGGAAGGGGTGAAACGATTCCTCTATACATCCACTTCCGAGGTATACGGTCGGGCGACAGACTTTCCGATCACGGAATCCACCACCACCTGGCCTTTGACGGTGTATGGGGCCAGCAAGCTGGCGGGCGAACACTATACCCAGGCCTACTTCGAGTGTTACCGGCTCCCCACCATCTGCGTGCGTCCATTCAACAATTTCGGACCTCGTTCCCATTTCGAGGGAGATACGGGTGAAGTCATCCCGAGATTCATCCTTCGAGCGCTCACAGGGAAGTCCCCCGTTATCTTCGGTGACGGTTCCCACACGCGCGATTTCTTCTACGTCCGCGAATGCACACGCGCGTTGGTGCAGATTGTGGAAACAGACCAGCTAATCGGTCAACTGGTGAATCTCGGTTACGGCAGGGAGGTAAGCATCCAGGAACTGGCAGAAGCTGTGCTGCAGGCCACCGGACGCACGGACCTGAAAATTCAGCACGATGCTCCGCGTCCTGCGGATATCCCGAGGCTTTGGGTTAACGTCGACAAACTCCGCAGTGTCGTTGACTTCAAGACAAAGATGACGCTGCTGGACGGCCTGGTTCACACCACTGATTACTTCCGCGATGTGCTTAACCGGAACCCCGATTGCGTGGACCTCATCATTCAGCGAAACTGGGAGGTGTGATGGATGAAGATTCCGCTTGCACGACCTGAGGTGGGGGAGGAGGAGGTGGAGCAGGTAGCGGCAACCATCCGTAGCGGTTGGATCACCCAGGGGCCAAGAACCGCCGAGTTTGAGAATCGGTTTACCGAATCCGTCGGCGCCAGTCATGCCGTTGCCGTTTCCTCCTGCACCACCGCACTCCACCTTTCGCTGAAGGTGCTCGGCGTGGGCCACGGAGATGAAGTGATTGTCAGTCCGCACAGCTTCATCGCCTCGGCCAATGCCATCCGATACTGTGGAGCCCGGCCGGTCTTTGCGGACATAGACCCCGTCACCCTCAACATGGACGCTCGACTGACTGCCCGGGCGGTGACTCCTCGCACGAAAGCCATCCTCGTGATCCATCAGGTGGGAAGGCCTGCTGCCCTGGAAAAATTGTCCGCTCTCGCCACGGCAAGCGGAGTTCCCTTGGTGGAAGATGCGGCGTGCGCGATCGGAAGCGAATACAAGGGAATGAAGATCGGGGCGAACCGGTACTCCCGGCTCGTGTGCTTCAGCTTCCATCCTCGCAAGATCGTCAGCACGGGGGACGGAGGCATGATTACTACGGACGATCCGCTCCTGGACCAGCGGCTTCGTCTGTTGCGTCAACACGGAATGTCGGTAAACGACCTTCAGCGCCATCAGTCGACGAAAATCGTCCAGGAGGAGTATCTGGAACTGGGATGGAACTATCGGCTCACAGACCTCCAGGCGGCCCTCGGTCTCGTGCAGCTCAAACGGCTGCCCGGTATGATCCGACGCAGACGCGAAATCGCCTCGCGCTACGACCGGGAGCTGGTGGGGCAGTCCCGGATCCAGCTCTTCCAGGAGCCGCCGGACGCAATCTGGAACCACCAGACTTACCTGGTCAGGATCCGGGACACTTCAGCATCTGAACGCGATCAGATCATGCAGCGGATGTTGAACGAAGGAGTCTCCACCCGGCGGGGCATCATGTCGATCCATCGGGAACCCGCGTACGTATCGCGTTTTGGAATGCAAAGCTTTCCCGAGTCAGAACGAGCCAGCGACCAGTGCATCTGCCTGCCGCTCTATACGCAGATGCTCGAATCGGAGCAGGACCACGTGATCGCCAGCCTCATCCGTGCTCTTGCATAGCCGCACCAAACCGTAGATGAGCCTTCAAGCATCAGGATGGACCGGGCTAGGGATTGCCTTCCTGGGCGTGTTTTCCCTCGTATTCGTGCTCCAGACATGGCCTTTTCGCCAAGGAGATCGATGGCTTCCGGGGACCCACGCGGACGGACCGTTTCACTTCTACAATCAACTGGCACGGCGCGCACCGGATCACTTTCGCAGGGACCTCGCCGTGATCGAAAACCGGTCACTCGGGGCCTATGAATACTTCTATCGCCTCATCAATCTGGTCACGTCCGTGTCCGGCACCTCCTTGTCCTCTGCAAACATGTTGGTGTGCTGGGCGGCAAACGCGCTCTATCTGGCGGGGATCATGGTTCTCCTCCACAGACTGCAACTGCATCCCTTGTGGTGTGCGGTCGGCGCATTCATCGCCTCACAGCCATTTGTACTCATCGGGATGTGGTCGGGGGTGGTTCATTCCCTTGCCATTCCTCGTGAGGTCTGCCTCTGGCCGCTCCCGTGGTTCGTCCTGTGGTTCCTTCAGGGGCCACGTGACAGCGGATGGATGCTTCTCTTCTACGCATGTCTTGGGGCTGTTTACTGCCTCGCGTACCCACTGTGGGCCGTCTTGTTCGGCATTCTGTTTGGCATCGCCGACCTGGGGATGATCCTGACTTCAGGAAGGTATTCCCAGCTCGCATGGCTGGTTGCCTCGGCGGTCGTCTGCATTGCACTGGTGGCCCTTCCTTCACTGACGACGTTCAAGGCAGTCAGCTGCGATGGAAGCGCAGTCCTCGACTACAACGCCATCACGCGCAGTGTCTATTTCACGAAGGGATTCCGTCGGTTGCTCGTCTTTAGCGGTCTGGCGTTGGTTGCCTGGTGGTGGATGCGCGATGATGCTGCCATCGGACCACTAGTGAACCGGATGGGAATCCTGCTGGCTTCTGCCCTGCTGGTCTGCCTGGCCTATGAACCAGTTCAGAGACTGATGCCTCAGGTCTCCCTCCTGTATCCAGGGCGATTGTCGTTGGTTCCCTACCTGATATTTGCCCTGTTGGCTGCGGTCGCACTCAACACCCATTTCGCCACCTCACCAAGATGGGCCCAGGGCGTCCTGGTGCTGGTCCTCCTGGGAATCACGCTGGACCGTCAGCGATGGATCCTTGAGGAGAGTCGTCCGGAGCAGTTGGCATCCAACCTCGAGTTTGTTCGCTTTGCAGAGAGGATCCGTGAGGTTACCCCGGTGGACTCGCTCTGCCTCATGCCTCCCCTGCTGGGCAGCCATTACTTTCGAGTCCATGCAGAGCGCGGCCTTTGGATCGACCCCAAGGATCTTGGAATTCTGTCACGCTCCCGCAAGATCTTCGACGAAGCGCAGCGACGCCTTGGGTTCCAGAAAACGTTGTTCGCTGCGGAGTCTTCCAACTCGGAGCGGGAGAAGGTGATCTCGGAGCTGAGGGCGGCGGGAGTGAACTTTCTGGTTGTCACCACCGCGCAGTCATGGGGGGCGGAATACGGTCTACGTCAAGTGCTGGAGAGCGGTCGATGGCGGCTGCTCGCGATTCAGGAGGCAGCGCAATGACTCCTCCCAAGACCGTGCTGAATCCGCGCGCGGGTTGGCTGGGCTGGTGGCCTTCGGACGGAGTGCGATCTGCGTTCGACCCCGAGAACGGCCGCATTAGAGCGTTCCTGCGGGAAGAGGCTGCGCTTCTCGCGTCGGGAGCGAGGACCCTGGATGCCAGCGCCGGGACTCGGCCCTACCAGCCGCTGTTCCACCAGCAAATCTACGAGTCTTGCGACGTTCCGGGCGGATTCTACAAGAGCCGACATGACTTCGAGTG